>JAYRVQ010000351.1:0-3153 GCA_041918465.1 Anaerolineales bacterium | reverse complement strand
TCCAGAATTCCGTCACCGTTGGTGTCCTGCACCACGCGGCAATCGGTGATATCGCCTCCCGCGCCGGACGAGGCCTGGGTGGGCACGCCGATGATGTAACCTGCATCGTTTGCGGCCAGGCCGCCGGAATTACCGCCGGAGATGGTCGCATCCGTCTTCATCCATGCACGGTCACCGACCTGATTCTCTGATGTGAACCCGGAGATATTGCCATCGGTGTAAGTGATGGTCTCCCCGCCAATCGATGGGAAACCATAAATGTTGACATGATCGCCCACGTGTACCTGGTCTGAATCACCGAGAGGAACGTAGGGCAGGTGCAGGTCGGATGGGTTGATGGAACTGCCGTCCAGTCCGGAGACGATGCGGATTATGGCCAGATCGAGGTAACCGTCAATCGCCACCACCTGCGCCCGGTACGAAAATACCGCCGGTTTATCCTCGGATGAGACCAGCCCCACCGCCAGCGCGTCGGGAGTGAAGTCCGGGTCGCCTACCGCGCCCGGGTCGGCAACATGCGCGTTGGTCAGGATCAGGCCATCGGCAGAAATGAGCGTCCCCGATCCCACATAGCCCGGCACAAGTTGTCCGTTCTGGTTGAACAGTCCATAGATCTGCACCGTGGCGGCGATTAGATTCTGTCGAACAGAAGTTGGGTCGTTGTTATTATTGTTGTTATTATTGCTGGGAGGAGTCACTGGTTGTGGCGTGGTCCCGCCGATACATGCCACCGAGGCCAGCACCAATACCAATGCGGCCAGCCAGATACGGTTCAATTTACCCTTGTTCATGGCTGTCTCCTTTAAAACTGGATCGAGTTGACAAAGCGGTGGAAGGCATTCAACCCGCCTTCATATTCCGCTTCAGAAGCGCGACACGTGACAATAATCGTGTTCTCTTCTGTCGAAAAGATGTAATCCACGCCGCGCACCACCACAGGCAGGTCGGCATGTGACACATTCGGGTCGGATTCGACATAGGCATAAGTGATCTCATATGCCTCGCGCCCGTTAACAGACACCGTCTGCTGGCTGAGAATGCGGAAGGCGGTCAGTTCCTGTCCGTATTTCAGCGTAAGCAGGCTGATGGCTTCGTTCTGCCCGCCATCCGTCGGAACTAATTGGCGGGTGACAATGTAGGTTGTCTGGAAGCCTGCTGAGGCGCGCTCACGCGCGTGCAGAATCACATCTCCGCCCGGCTCAGACTGGATCCATCCAGCCGGAACCGATGCTTTGATTCCGCCCGCCTCAAAAGGCAGGGCGCGGCTTTCGACACTGCCCATGTACAACCAGCCTGCCAGCAAAGCGACAAGCGTGACAATGATCACCGCGATATCGGCATAACGGTCACCCAGAGAAAGTTTAGAAGTGGACATGCTCTCCTCCTACTTCGCCGCCAGCGCGGATTGGATATTGCGGCGGATCAACCAACTGACCGCGCCCAGGCAGACGAACGCGACCACCGCCGCCAGGATCAAACCGAACCACGGGTTGGTCGCCCCGCCGGACAGGCTCACCCCCCCACGCGTGATCTCGCCGCGCACCCAATTGAACAGGCCATTCGCCACAGCCGCGAGGGTGATGCCAAGCGGCATCCACCACAACGGTTCATGCTCAAATTTGGCGCGCCCGAGGAAGTAACCAGTGATGCCCGCGAAACCGGCCTGTGCCAGCGCCACCACCGCCATCTGGATGATGCCCGCGCCCAGGTCCACGCCGCCGTTTCGGACAACAAACATCACGTTCAGGACAGTGGCGTAACCGAGTCCCGCCGCGGTGGCGTAGACGACGCCATCGGTGGCTTCGTCGAATTCCGATGAGTTGTACATGCTGTAACGCACGGCGGCATATTTCAGGAATTCCTGCGTGAAGCCCACCACAAGAATCCCGCCAAGGATGGTGGCTAACGTGTCTTTGTACAGCCAATCGGATACGTGGAAAACGTTCTCCACCAGTGGAACGCCCACCGCCGCGGCCAACAAAGCACCCAGCACGAATACTCCCAACACAAAACCCTTGGGCTCCGGCTCGAGGCGATCCTGCTGATAAAAAACGCCCAGCCAGATCACAGCCGGGACGAGAGCCAGCAGAACGCCTGTCAGCAGGAGCGTGGAGGGCGTGAAGTTGGGATGAAAAAACGAATCCAGCGCGTAGACCAGTCCAACGAAAATAACGAGGGCCACGATCAAACCCAGGTTCGAGCGCCAGGCGCCGCGACGTTCGCGCGTAGCCGTTTGGTGGTGACGTTCGCAGAACCACCGTCCGCCGAGTGAATGCACACCCGGCTCGCCGCAAACACAACACGTGTTTTCGGGCATATTCTCCTCCTTAAAACTGATGAATGGCGGAACAACTACCTGCATTGTAGCAAAAAACTAACAATATTGAAAGTGGAGTTTTCTTATCCCCATTTGTCAACTAGACACATTGCCCTAATAGCACAGATAGAACGAGTTTGAGACTGTCTAATTTTCAGATATCCATAAGAGAAAAATCGATGGAATGGCGGCCAAATTTCGCTTCCAGATTTTCCCGTGATGAAATGACCACATCGCCGTGAAATCCGAAGAACGTCCAGAAGACGGCATCAGCTCGATCCGCGTCCAATCGGACCGAGAGAGCGGGTTCTTTTTGTCCGTAGTAGAGTGAGCGCCAGCCACGCGTGGAATTTTCGTCGCCGCGCGCGAGGGCGAATTTTGCGTCGCCTTCGAGCAATCCCATGCGAACATAAAAATCGGATTCCCCTTTCAGCCGAATCGCGTTTTCTTCAGGCGTGACCGAATAGGGAAGATCGTTCAACAGCCACTGCAATGAAAAACAATGCGGACGATTTCCCGAAAGACGATCCACGACTAGCCAGCGATCATCATCCAATGAAATCACCGAGCGGGTATGTTTTACGCCGAGGCGGGCGTAGCCGTCATGCTCGCCTTGCCAAATATTCTCACCGTGTTTCAAGACGCGGCCGCGTGCCCACTCGCCCCAGGTGAAGCGGCTGAACCATAGCATCTGGTCGGACGCGTCCACCGTCACCGTGTTGTGGACGGAGGTGCGCGCCAGGCCGTTTTGCCAGAGGCCCTGCCCGTTGTAGAGGAAGGTACCCGCGTCGACGGCGATGTTTTGGCCGCGCATCCACAAATCCACGTGGAGTTGA
>JAYRVQ010000350.1:0-3032 GCA_041918465.1 Anaerolineales bacterium | reverse complement strand
GCCCTGCTCGCCGACGAGGGTTCGCGCGTTCTGCAAGATGTCCACGAAGATTATCTGCGCGCGGGCGCGGACATTATCACCACGAACACCTTCCGCACGCACGTCCGCGCGCTGGCGCCGAGCGGGAATGGCGGCCGCGCCTTCGAACTGACGCGCCGCGCCGTGGACATCGCTCGCGCCGCCATCGCCAATGTCCCGTCTGAGCGGACGCGTTATGTGGCAGGCTCGATTTCCACGCTGGAGGATTGCTACCGTCCCGATCTCGTCCCGCCTGATGATGAGTTGCGCGCCGAACACAGCGAGCGCGTCCATCACATGCTCGAGTGCGGCGTGGACGTGTTCCTCGTCGAGACCATCAACTCGATCCGTGAGGCGAGCATCATTGCCAAACTCGCAACCATCACAGGGACGCCCGTCATCGTCAGCTTTGTGTGTGATCGGGATGGGCGAATCCTTTCGGGCGAGAGTCTCAGCGCCGCGGCGAGGGAAATACTCGGGTTGGGCGTGTCCGCTATCGGGGTCAATTGCGGAGCGACGCCCAATCTGGCGCGTCCGCTCGAAGAGTTGGTGTCCGCCTGCCCGCGCGATTATCCGCTCATCGCGTACGGCAACATCGGCTACGCGGACGAGGCGGTAGGCTGGGTCAACACCGACGCGGAGAAGCCCGAAGCGTATTGCGCGCATGCAGTGCGTTGGCCCGCAAAAATCATCGGCGGTTGTTGCGGCACGACCCCTGCGCATATTGCAGAGTTGAGAAAAATGATTCGAAGTTGATTATTGCGCCAAAAGGGAATCGCCTCTATAATCTCAGCAGGGACTCGCGCCGTGCCAGACAGCAAACCGCCCAACGCCAAATCAGATTCGCCGTATCGCATGCGGGAGCATTTTCTATCCACGCCAGAGATCGCGCTGTTCCGTCTGCTTCAACAAATGGTGGGGGATCGTTATGTGGTTTGTCCCAAAGTTGCCCTGACTGATATTTTCACCATCATCCGCCCGAACGAAAACGTTCATTTTTACAACAAGATCTTTCGCAAACACGTGGACTTTTTGCTGTGCGATCCGAAAACGTTCAAACCCGCGATCGCCATCGAAATCGTCAAGCCTGTCGCGCGGACAGAGACGCGCGCCAACGATCAATTCATGGAAGAGTTGTTTTCGAGCGAGGGGATTCCGCTGGTTCACATCCCGCTGGGGGAAAAATATGAGGTCTCCGATCTGGTCAACCTGTTCACGATCGCGGTAACGAAGACGAAGGACGCCAAGCGCATCCATCCTGACCTTGTGGCGGATTCTGTTCCGATGTGCCCTGTCTGTGGGAAGATGATGGTGTTACGAATCCATCGCGATGGTTCAAAGGCAGGAAAGAAATATTACGGTTGCATGGATTCGCCACGCTGCGTGGGTGTGGTAGCGGTGGATTAGATTACAGCTAAAACCCATTTTGAACACGGATCACACAGATTACGCGGATCATTCAAAAAGAAATCCGTGCGATCCGCGTAATCCGTGTCCAGATTTTTCTCCCACCTTTATCAAGTTGCACAATTTAAAAATGCCTCTGCAACTCCGATGCGTACTTCGCGCCGACCGTTTTCTTATTCTCCTCCAGCCAATCCCCCAGCCTTGTTTTGCACAGCGGCGGCTCTTTTGAGACGAGCAGTCCCGCCATCAAACCGTCCACTTCTTCGGGGGTGAGCATCACGTCGCGCACGAAGATGGACAGGAACTGCGCGGCCGTCAACGCCAGCCGCGGATGCACTTTGAACAGCGGCCTGTGCGTGCCGACCTTCGCGCCGATCAATTCCACCATTTCGCGGAAGGTGAAGATGTCGGGTCCAACCACATCGCGGACGGAGTTGCCCGATTTGTAAACCGCGTCCGCGGCCAGTGTGGCGAGATCGTCCACGAAGACGGGTTGCAGGCGATACGAGCCGTCCCCAGGCAGGGCGAAGAAGGGGAAGCGGCGCAAGAGCCAGGCGATGTTGTTGATGAGGATGTCTTCTGTGCCGAACAAGACTGTCGGACGGAGGATGGCATACGAGAGTCCCGAATCCATCACGGCTTTCTCGTTGGCGGCTTTACCCCAATAATAAGGCAGATGCGAATCTGCGGAGGGGTTGGCGATGCTGATGTGGATGATGCTCTTCACGCCTGCCGCGACGGCCGCGTCCACGAGACGGCGCGTATTTTCCACGGCGGCGGGTTGGGTGTTCGCACCCTTGTCGAAGCGGACCCAGTAGGTGTTGACCAGCGTCTCGACGCCGCGCAGGCTCGAGGTCAAGGAAGATGCGTTCGCAAAATCGAGAGGGAAGGCGCGCACGCGTCCATCAAAAGGGTCGGGGCGGTTGGAATGATTCGTCAGCGTGATGACGTTTTCGCCGCGCGCCAGAAGTCGACGCGTGATATATTTTCCAGAATACGAGAAGGAGCCAGTAACCGCGATGTTCATTGTGATTTCTCCAGTGTTTTTTGTTGCGCGGTCTGGTTGGCAATTTTCCAGTGGAACGCGAACACTCCCAGATCGATCAGCAAAATAATGGATGCTTGCACCAGACTTTTGGTCGCCGCTTTCCTTTCGTTCTGAACGCCGTTTTCATATTCTGGCGTTCCTGGGGTGGATAGCGCGTCACTGATGTATGGTTCTGCGGTGTAGGTGAATTCGGGCGCGGCAATCTGCACTACATCGTAGATGGCGATGCCGAGTGCAATCACAAAACAGAGCAAGGCGGCAAAACAGACGACCAACGCATAGATTTGAATGGGGGTGCGGTTTGTTATCACGATAAACTCCTTTTCTGAAAATTTGACGGTAAGAATTATTTCAGGATTCCGAGAATTTTCTGGACGTTCGAGAGTCCCAGACTCTCCAGTTTGACAACCGCGCGCGAGAGACTATCTATGGCGTTGAAGAAATCCTGTAACGCCCGCACGCGCTCGATGAGGAATGTCCGCTCCTCGCTGTACGTTGTGCCTGCTTCCAGTTTCTCCAGCGTGTCACGCACGGACGCAACCGCGCGGTCGAACTCGCT
>JAYRVQ010000349.1:0-2880 GCA_041918465.1 Anaerolineales bacterium | reverse complement strand
TGGGCGGCGTCAACTCTGTGACGAGGACTCCGCCGTCCGCTGCGCGCAGGTTGTAGAGCACATTGGGCAACATGATCGCGTCGGCATAGCCGTTTCCGAGTTCGGGCTTGAAGCCGGTAAAGAAATGTTCCTCGCCTCCCGCCCACGAAAGGATGAGTTCGATGCCGGGGATGTGTCGTCGGTTGGCGGTTATCGTGATGACTTGCAGTAATCCCTCCGGCAGGGATTCGTCGCAGATGGTTTCCTGCTCCAGCAGTTCAAATGGCGCGCCGGGCGGCGGGATGGGCGTCCGCGTGGGGCGCAGGGTGGCTGTGTAGAATGGGAAAGGTGTTTCGGTAACGGAGGGCGCCGGGGTGTCGGATGGAAGCGACGAGTTGGCTGTGGCAAAGGGGGTGAATGTCTGCGCGGCGGAATGGGTGGGTGTGGATGCTTGTGTGGCGGGCGCGAGTCCCTGCAGGGCTGAGGCCAGTTGCGCCAATTGGAAGGACTGCAAAGAATCGCCGCCGGACAGAGTCCGTTGCGCCTGTGCGGACAGGGCCGCGTACGAGTCAGTGTCACCCAGCAGGGCGAGGCGGGTTTGGGCGCGCGTCAGGTCGTTGTTGGCCGCGTAGGCCGCGGCAATGACGGCGCGGTACTGGTCTTTGAAGTCTGCGCGCAGGGCTTCGGGGGCTGAGTCCACTACTTTGAGGGGGGAGAGCACCCATGCGTACAGCACCCCAAGCGCGAGGCCGAGCAGGAGCGCGGGGATGATCTCCCAGGGGAAGCGATGCTTGTTCATGGCGCGACTCCGGCGGAGGGTTGCCATGCGCGCAGTGCCTGCACAAGACTCTCGAGCATGGATAATTCGGATGGTGTGAAGCCGGCCGAAGGTCCGAATTGAAGCGCCTGCGCGGCGATATCGGCGGGCGGGTCACTTCCAAAGATGGCCAGTCGGCGCGCGGCGAGATCAAGGTCATTTTCCGATTGATAGGCCTCGGCCACCATCAAAATATAGTCAGCGCGGTAATCGGCGCGCAGGGTATCGGGAGTCAGGTCTACGAAATCGACCGGGTCGATTACCCAGCCATACAGCAATCCGAGGCCGATCCCGGCTACCGTCGCGAGCAAGATCCAAATCCAGCGTTTCATGGTTGTATTGTGCCACAGGTGGGGTGAAATGAAAATGCCCGGACAGGCGACCGGCGGCACCCGAAGACTCCTCCTTACCGTTGCTGCTTCTCAGCCCTGGCGGGATTCGCAGGGCTTCGCCGCGCCGGGCCTGCCCGGACGGCGCAAGCATACCCGATGTGATTCGGGGTGTCAAATGTTTGTTTGCCAATTCCCTTAACAGGCATTACAATCGGCGCACATTTGATTCGGAACTGATGGACCGCGAGGCACCCCACCTCCGACCCCTCCCCATTTACTTTGTAAATGGAGAGAGAGTGATGGAGGCCTGGCGCTCCCTGAGTTCCCGGGAGGTTCCCTTGACTCTTCATCCCAACTCTGGGGCAGAGTTTGACTCTGTAAAAGCGCTGGTCGCACGTCTTGGCCTGCCTGTTAAAAACCTATCCCTGTTCGCCCGCTCGTTCACGCACCGTTCGTTTGTCAACGAGAACCCCTCGGTGCAGGAAGACAACGAGCGTCTCGAGTTCCTCGGCGATGCCGTGTTGGACTTTGTGGTGGGCGCGTGGGTCTATGATCATTTCCCTGAAATGGCGGAAGGCGAATTGACCCGACTACGTTCCGCACTCGTTCGGACGGATTCACTGGCCGCCTTCGCTCGTCGCCTGGACTTTGGGCCTGTTCTCCGTCTCGGACGCGGGGAACTGGCTTCGGGTGGACGCGACCGCGATAACCTATTGTGCGGCGCGTTCGAGGCCTTTGTCGGTGCACTGTACCTTGAAACTGACATCCAGTCTGCGGCGCGCTTCATCGAGCCGCTTTTGGAATCCACGCGCGAGCAGATCTTCGCCCAGCCTGATCTGGCGGATGCCAAGTCCCGCCTGCAGGAGTGGACGCAGGGACAAAAACTCGGCACCCTTGCTTACGCGCTGGTGGATTCTACTGGTCCCGATCACGCGCGCACCTTTGTGGTGGAAGTCCGCTTGAACGGAAAATCTCTCGGTCGCGGACGCGGCTCCAGCAAGGCCAGCGCCGAGCAGGAAGCCGCCAAGTCCACACTGGAGAAGCTGGGAATAAAGTAGCGGTTAGTAGTTAGCGGCTGCTAAAAGCCAAACGCTAATCGCTAATAGCCAATCGTAAATCTTCAATCGTAAATCATAAATCACAGATGCCTCTTCGCCTTAAATCTCTCGAACTGCACGGTTACAAAACCTTTGCCTCTCGCATGGAATTTCAATTCGGCGAGGGGATCACTGCCATTGTCGGGCCGAACGGCTCGGGCAAGTCGAACATTGCCGATTCGTTGAGATGGGTTCTCGGCGAGCAATCTTATGGACTCTTACGCGGTAAGAAGACCGAGGATATGATCTTCGCGGGATCCGAACAGCGTCCGAAAGCAGGTATGGCCTCCGCCACCATCACATTTGACAACTCGAATGGCTGGCTTCCCGTGGACTTTTCCGAGGTCGCACTGACGCGTCGCGCTTATCGCGATGGTCACAATGAATATCTGCTCAACGGACAGCACGTTCGCTTGCGCGACATCAACGAATTGCTGGCTCAATCTGGTATGAGTGAGCGAACGTACACCATTCTCGGTCAGGGACTCGTGGATGCATCCCTCGCGCTCAAAGCGGACGAGCGCCGCCGTCTTTTTGAAGAAGCCGCTGGAATTGGTCTGTATCGTACGCGCCGCGACGAAGCCCTCACACGACTTGAAACGACACAACGAAATTTGGAACGTGTGCTCGACATTCTGGCCGAACTTGAACCGCG
>JAYRVQ010000348.1:0-2278 GCA_041918465.1 Anaerolineales bacterium | reverse complement strand
GGCAACGTGCGAGTATTAGCTGGGAGTCATACGGGAAACTGGATAAGAGTCACATATACAGACGGGGGAGAGATTGTAAAATGATCGTGCAATTTATCACAGAAACCACAAACCAGCAAAAAACAAGACCGCTCAGATCATTGATGGAACCGCCATTGCCTTGAAAGTCCGCAATGAAGTGAAAGAGAAAGTCGCGGCGCGCATCGCGGCTGGAAAGTCGCAACCCGCCCTAGCGACCGTGCTGGTAGGCGAGCGCATCGACTCGGCTACCTACGTGAGCATGAAGCAGAAGGCCTGTGCCGAGTTGGGCATGACCTCCTACCACAAGCCTGTCCCCGCCGACATTTCGCAGGAAGATTTGGAAAAACTCATCAAGGAATTGAATGCCGACCCGAAGGTGAACGGCATTTTGGTGCAACTGCCTCTTCCCTCGCATTTGGATGAAGAACGCGTGCTTCAACTGATTAGCATCGAGAAGGACGTGGACGGTTTCTCGCCCATCAACCTGGGCCGCCTTGCTCAAAAAGGACGCGAGCCGCTGTTCGTCCCATGCACCCCGTACGGATGCATCTATCTGCTCAAGGAAGCGGGCGTGACCATCAAGGGCGCGAACGCGGTGGTGTTGGGCCGCTCGAACATCGTCGGTATGCCCGCCGCGTTGTTGCTGGTGAAAGAAGATGCCACGGTGACCGTTGTCCACTCGCGCACGAAGGACATCCCCGCGGTCATGAAAAACGCAGACATCATCATCGCGGCCATCGGTCGGGCGCAGATGGTGCGCGGCGAATGGATCAAACCAGGCGCGGCGGTCATTGACGTGGGCATCAACGGCATCCCCGTGCTTGACGAAAAGGGCAACCCCGTCATCAGCGAGAAGACAGGCAAGCCGAAGCAGAAACTCGTCGGTGATGTGAATTACGACGAGGCCAAGGAAGTGGCTGGCTACATCACTCCCGTTCCTGGCGGAGTCGGCCCGATGACGATTGCAATGCTGATGGCAAACACTCTGCGCGCCGCAGAAATTCAAGACAAGTAATCAGTCATCAGTAACCAGTGAATAGTTTTCAGTCCCGTCGCGAGGCGGGACTGATTTTAATTCGAGAGGAGAAGGGATGAAAAAATTCCTGAAATGGATTGGGATTATTCTTGCCGTGCTGGTGGGACTGCTTGCTCTCGGACTGACTGTCATTTACTTCCAAACCGAATCGCGCTTGGACCGTGTGTATGCCGCGCCGACCGACACGTTATCCATCCCCCAAGATGACGTGTCCATCGCGCGGGGCAAACGCATCTTCCAATTTCGCGGCTGTGAGGCCTGTCATGGCGAACAGTTGCAGGGAAAGGTATATCTCAGCGACCCCGCATTGGGCGAGGTGATTGCGTCCAACCTGACAACAGGCTTGGGCGGAGTCGGAAGCGAGTATACCGATGCGGATTGGGTGCGCGCAATCCGTTATGGCGTCCGTCCCGATGGGACTCCGTTGTTGTTCATGCCGTCCACAGAGTTTTATTTTTTGAGCGACGATGATCTCGAGTCGGTCATTGCCTACATCAAAAGTATCCCGCCTGCGGATCATGTTCAGCCGCTGAGTTCTCTCTCGCTGACAGGCCGCGCGGTGATGACACTCGTCCCTGCTATCACGTTTATCCCCGCCGAACTGATTCCAATGGAAGCGCCGCGTCCCGCCGCGCCCGAAGTGGGTGTCACTGCGGAGTATGGCGAATACCTGACACTCTCCTGCAAGGTTTGCCACGGGCTGACGATGTCGGGCGGACCCATCCCTGGCTTTCCGTCCGATTGGCCGCCCGCGCCAAACCTGACATGGGGCGCGGGGTCGTCCCTGCCCGCGTGGGAGGAGGCGGACTTCATCCACTTTATGCGGACGGGGATGCGGCACGGCAGTCAGGTGGACGCGAAGTACATGCCGTGGAGTTCGTACATGCACATGACCGACGATGAACTGCGCGCGGTGTGGGTGTATTTGCAGTCGTTGCCGAAGTTGGATTATGGGAATCGTTAATAAAAAAAGTCCCGCCTGTCGCGGGACTTTTTTTACACAAATTTTACTCGTACCGAAATCTCCACACTCCCACTGCGAAGAACACCGCTGCGAAGCCAAGTAAAACCCCTGCTTCGGGGAGAATATCCACCAGCCCGCGGCCGCGTAGGACGATATCGAGCAGTCCCTGCATCGCCCACGTGGTCGGCAGGACTTTCACTGCATTTTGCACCACAGGCGGGAACAACTCCAGCGGATACCAGCATCCGCCCATCAGC
>JAYRVQ010000347.1:0-5693 GCA_041918465.1 Anaerolineales bacterium | reverse complement strand
TGGGAATTGATAAATTGTTAAATTGTTCTGCATCCAAAATGTGATCCGCCAGACTTTCAACCTGCAAACTTGAACCTTCAACTAAAAGTAACGCCTCCGCCAACCCTGCCAAGTTGTCTCCCAGCGCGGCTTGGGAAAGGGAATACAGTTTCTCTGGCCTTCCGCGACTGCCTTCCCGCGTCACTGACGCGACCTCCACACGCCCATCCGATGTCAATACGCCGAGGTGATGTCGCACATTCGGCGCAGACAGGTCGAGGGCACGCGCAATCTCCCGCGCCGAGGCGGCGCGGGTCTTTTTCAGGTGGTTGAGGATTCGTTGTCGGGTGGTCATTTCCATCGTAGCGCGAATGCGTCTCGAAGCGGTGGCAACTCAAGGTCACGCGCGAGACGGGTATGTCATCCAGTTCTTATGATTATACTCATAACTTCAATTTTGCAAATATATTTTTGCAAAATTCGGTTGACGTTTTCCCCTCCAATGCTATAATCGCTCTACTTGTGAAATGACACTCAATTGGGAGTCAACTTACGCCATCGCTTTAGAGTTACGCCGTCAGCACCCAGAGGCGAATCTGGAGCAAGTCTCGCTACAACAGATTTACCGGTGGACTCTTGCTCTCCCGGATTTCGAGGACGACCCGTTGCTTTGCAACGATGAAATCCTTTACGCTATCTACCAAGATTGGTTTGAGGAGAACCTAGATGGATAATAACGAGTTCAACCTGCCTGGCTACGAAATCCCCGAAGAGTTGAAGAACGTGGTCAGCGTAACCGCGCTTGACCGCCTGTACAATTGGGGACGGCGTTCCTCGGTCTGGCCGCTCATGTTCGGCCTGGCCTGTTGCGCCATCGAAATGATCGCCGCCCAGGCCTCGCGTTACGATATGGCCCGTTTCGGCATGGAAGTGATGCGCCCCACCCCGCGCCAGGCCGACCTGATGCTGGTCTCTGGCACAGTAACGAAAAAGATGATCCCCGCCATCGTCCGCCTGTATAACCAGATGCCCGAACCCAAATACGTGGTGGCCATGGGCGCCTGCGCTTCCAGCGGCGGTCCGTTCAAGGAAGGCTACAACGTGGTGGCCGGCATTGATAAATTCCTGCCGGTCGATATCTACATCCCTGGCTGTCCGCCCACCCCGCAGGCGCTGATGAATGGTCTCATCATGCTCCAGAAGAAAATCGATAAAGAATCCATCAGCAAAGTGCGCTGGTATCGCAAAGGTCCAGACACGGTCGAAGTACCGGTCCCGATCCTCGGTCCAGACCTGATCGACGTGCGCCGCATCCCTGATATCAAATCCAAAGTTGCGGAATTATCCAATCCGCCCGCGCAGGCATAGGAGGCCGACATGACTGCACCCGCTTCTGTCTCGACCGTTGACCTGGCCGCGCGTTTCCCCGGCGTTGTCACCGCTGACAGCCGCCCCGGCTATCAGGGCTGGATCGTTGATGCCGACAAATTGATCGAGGTCGCCACTTTCATCCGCGACGAACTCGGCTACGATTTGCTCTCATCCGTCACTGGCGTGGACTACCTCGCTGATGGCAAAATGGAAGTTGTTTACCACGCCTTCAAGACCACTGGCGGCCCGGCCTTCGTTTTCAAGGCTCAGGCACCGCGCGAGAATCCTGTCATTCCCTCGCTGGTGGATGTTTGGAAGGGTGCGGAACTCCAGGAACGCGAGGCCTGGGACCTGCTTGGAATAAAATTCGAAAAGCATCCCGACCTGCGCCGCATCCTGATGTGGGAAGGCTTCGAAGGCCATCCGCTCCGCAAGGACTGGAAAGAACCGTTCTACGAAGAGGAACTCAAGCCCTTCAAGAGCCGCTGGCCGGATGGCAAACACACTATTGCCGAGGCGAAGAATCCCTTCCACGATAACGTTCAGTTCCCCGCCGGCTTTGACCCCGAGAAATACACCTTCGAAAATCCCGAAGAGGCTCTTTACACCTCGCTGAAGAAATATCAATCAGAAGACAAGGATGGCATCCAGACCGATCACATCCTTGTCAATATGGGACCGCAACACCCATCCACACATGGCGTGTTCCGCGCCGCGGTGATGCTGGATGGCGAGACCGTTGTCAGCCTGAAACCCGTCATGGGCTACCTGCATCGCAACCATGAAAAGATCGGCGAGCGCAACACCTTCCTGCAAAACATGCCCTACACCGACCGCCTCGACTACTTCAACTCAATGAGCAATAACTTTGGCTACGCGCTGGCGGTGGAAAAATTGATGGGCATCAAGGTGGCCGAACGCGCCGACTACATCCGCGTCATCATGGCCGAACTGACCCGCATCCAGAACCACTTGATCTGGGCAGGTATGATGCTGAACGACCTCGGCGCGATGTACACGCCCGCGCTGTACGCCTTTGAGGAACGCGAACTGATCCTCGACATCTTCGAAATGACGGCCGGCTCGCGCATGATGTGTAACTACTTCCGCTTCGGCGGCGTAGCGCGCGACATGACCGAGGACGCGCTCCGCAAGACGCGCGAACTTGTTTTCGACCGCCTGCCCGGCAAAGTGGATGAAATGGACCGCCTCCTGACCGACAACGAGGTGCTTGTCTCGCGCTTGAAAGGGATGGGCTATCTCAGCCCCGAAGATGCCATCCGCACCTCGATGACGGGACCAATGCTCCGCGCTTCGGGCGTCCCCTACGATATCCGCCGCGCTGACCCGTACTCCGTCTATGACCGCTTCGAGTTCAACGTGGTCAGCCGCACCGAAGGCGATATGTACGCCCGTTACATCGTACGCATCGAAGAGATGCGCCAGTCGCTCAAGATTCTAGAACAAGCCCTCAAGCAAATCCCCGCGGGGCCGATCCTGCCCGGGAAACCGCAATATCAGGTCAGGGTCCAGACGGGCGAGGCATACGGACGCGTCGAAGCGCCAAAGGGCGAACTTGGCTACTACGTTGTCTCGAACGGCAAACCCAATCCGTATCGCTATCACGTGCGCGCGCCATCGTTCATCAATTTGACTGCACTGGAAATGATGTGCGTGGGCGAAAAGATCGCCGACTTCGTGGCCATCCTGGGTGCGGTGGATATCGTGCTCGGTGAGCTCGACCGCTAAGAGGAGAATTTACCATGTACGGAAAAGGATTACTCAAAGGTTTGGGCGTCACCTTCGTGCGCTTCTTCAACACCTACTGGGAGGATCTCGTTTGGATGTGGCGACGCATCACCACAGGCGAAAAACGTTACCGCTCAGCAGAAGGCATTGCCCATCGTTCCAGCAAGAACACGCGCGGCATCTTCACGGTGCAGTACCCCGAAGAGAAATTACCAGTGCCCGAGGAATTCCGCTACATCCCCTTCCTCGTTTACGATGAGGGCGCGGGCGGCGCAAAAGAAATCCGTTGCACTTCCTGCGGCATCTGCTCCAAAGTCTGCCCGCCGCAGTGCATCTGGATCGTGCGCGGCACCGACCCGTCCACGGGACGACCGAAGCCGCAACCCGCCGAGTTCTACATCGACGCGGACATCTGCATGAACTGCGGCTTCTGCGCGGAGTATTGCCCGTTCGACGCCATCAAGATGGATCACGATTACGAACTGGCCTCGTATACTCGTAGTCTCTTCAGCATCGATAAACTGTTGAAGTCCGCCTCCTATTACGCCGGCGTCCGTCCTTTGAATGCGGCACGCGAAGACGAAGCGCGCAAGGCCAAGGAAGCGGCGAAGGCGGCCAAAGCAGAAGCGCCTGCAACGTAAGGTGGGTTGGCAATCCGCCCCACAACACACTAGCTTTTAAAAGTTGAAGGTTGTAGGGTAAACTTACAGCCTTCGACTTTCAAATTTAAACAGGTGATCAATAATGTCCAACCCAACCAAAGAAAACATTCTCGCGGCTCTTTCAAAGGTCCAGGAGCCAGAGTTGCACAAAGACCTCGTCACGCTCAACATGATCCGCGACGTGGAAGTCAACGGAGGCAAGGTCAAGTTCACCATCATGCTGACCACGCCAGCCTGCCCGTTGCGCGGAAAAATCGAATCGGAAGCGAAACAGGCCGTGATGTCGGTAGGAGGCGTGGAGTCGGTCGAGATCAAGATGTCGTCTGAGGTTCCCAACGACGGCCGCGTGCGCGGATTGATCAACACCACCATCAAAAACGCCATCGCGGTCGGCTCGGGCAAGGGCGGCGTGGGCAAGAGTACGGTCTCTGTCAACATCGCGGTCGCGCTCGCTCAAAGTGGAGCGCGTGTCGGCCTGATGGATGCGGATATCTACGGGCCGAACATCCCCACCATGATGGGCATCGAAAAACTCCCGCCCCCAAAGGGAGAGAAGATCACGCCCGCCAAAGCCTACGATGTGGAAGTCATTTCAATGGGACTGCTTGTCAAGCCCGGGCAACCGTTGATCTGGCGCGGCCCGATGCTAAACTCGGCCATCCGCCAATTTCTGAGCGATGTGGAGTGGGGCGAACTGGACTATCTCATCGTGGACCTGCCGCCTGGAACAGGCGACGCGGCCCTGTCACTCGCCCAGGCCTTGCCGTTGAGCGGCGCGATCATCGTGACTTTGCCGCAACTGGTCTCCCTCGAAGACGCCAGTCGCGGCCTGATGATGTTCAAGCAACTTGAAGTACCGATTCTCGGCGTGGTGGAGAATATGTCCTATCTCGACCTGCCGGATGGCACACGCATGGACCTCTTCGGTTCGGGTGGAGGCGAGCAACTGGCGTTGGGTATGCAGGTTAATTTCCTCGGCAAAGTGCCGATTGATCAGAACATCCGCATCGGCGGGGACAGCGGAAAACCCATCGTGGTATCCCATCCCGATTCGCCTGTGGCGGTATCCTTGCGCGAGATCGCGGAAAAAGTCGCGGCGCAGATTTCTGTCGCCGCGTTGGGTGGCGGGAACGAACTGCCAATCAATATTGTAGAATAGCTCTTCACTCGAACAAAACCGGGCGACAGTCACATGAATATGACTGTCGCTTTTGTCTACGGTATAATCCACTCCATGCAACCAACCATTATCGGTGTCCGATTCACGAAAATCGGAAAAGTCTATCATTTCGACGGGAGCGCCATTCCCGATGTGCAGATCGGTGAACATGTCATTGTGGACACCTCCCGCGGAAAGAACCTCGGCGAGGTAGCTGTCCGACTGTCTGAACCGCCTCCCCCTCCCGAAGACGGCGGCTGGCGTCGCATCGAACGACGCGCCACTCCGCGCGACCTCCTGCTCAAACAATCCTGGCAATCCAAACAGACTGAAGCCATGATCGAGTGTCGCGCCCGCGCCTCGGAACTGAACCTGCAAGGGGTCAAGATCGTGTCAGCGGAATACAACTACGACGGCTCGCGCCTCATCTTCCTGTTCAGCACAGAGACGGAAGACAAAGTAGACCTGAAAACGCTCAAGCGCGACATGCAGAAAAAATTCCCCACGCCACAGATCGAATTGCGCCAGATCGGTCCGCGCGACGTGGCGAAACTGCTCGGCGGCATGGGCGCCTGCGGACTCGAAACCCGCTGTTGCTCCAAGTTCCTGACCGACTTCAGTCCCATCTCCATCAAGATGGCCAAAGAGCAGGGCATCTCGCTGACGCCAAATGAAATCACCGGCATGTGTGGACGCCTGCGCTGTTGCCTTGTCTACGAGTACGAGCAATACGTGGCCGCCCGTAAAGAACTACCCAAGCGCAACAAACGCGT
>JAYRVQ010000346.1:0-1994 GCA_041918465.1 Anaerolineales bacterium | reverse complement strand
ATGCGCGTTTGGGTCAGCCAGCCATTGTTGGACGTGGCAAAGATCCAAACCCGTCAAGATGGCGTGGCCTACTTCTTCGGAAATGGAATGCAACGCGCCGAACTGCGCGCCGCCCTCAAACCACTCGGAGACCTGGAACGCCTCGTCAACCGCGTGTTGTCAGGCAACGCCCAACCGCGCGATTTGGTGGCTACCCGCAATACTTTAGAACAACTTCCAAAAGTTGTTGAAGCCGTGGGGCAGAATGGCATTCTGCCGATTATCAAATTATCGAATACCGAACTCTCCCTCCTCCAAAACGCGCTTGACGATGACCCGCCCGCCACCCTCCAAAACACAGGCGTCATCCGCGCGGGATATTCGGCGGAGTTGGATGGCGTGATCGAAGCGTCGAAACACGCGCGTGACTGGATCGCGAATCTCGAATCTGTGGAGCGCGAGCGGACGGGCATCAAAACCCTGAAAGTTGGCTACAACAAAGTCTTTGGCTACTACATCGAAATCTCGCGCGGCGCGGCCGACAAAGCCCCCGAAAGTTACATCCGCAAGCAGACGCTGGTCAACGCGGAACGTTTCATCACGCCGGAGATGAAAGAGTACGAGACTCTCGTGCTGAACGCGGAGGAACGCATCCGCGAGATCGAACTGCGTCTGTTCAAAGAAATCTGCGCGGAGTTGGCAAAGTCCGCGGGCAAGTTGCTCGAGACCGCGCGCGCCCTCGCCGAGTTGGATGTGCTGTCCGCGCTGGCGGAGGCCGCGGCTCTCGGAGGCCTCACCCGCCCCGAGGTCCACGAAGGAAGCGAGTTGGAGATTCGCGAGGGACGGCATCCCGTCGTTGAGCAAAGTCTGCGCGGCGAGCGTTATGTCCCGAATGATGTCATCTTTGAGAAGGGCGAGATCGTGCGCGTGATCACGGGGCCGAACATGTCGGGTAAATCCACTTACCTGCGACAGGCCGCGCTGATCGCGCTGATGGCGCAGATGGGATCGTTCGTGCCTGCCGCGTCCGCGAAGATCGGACTGGTGGATCGCATCTTCACGCGCATCGGCGCACAGGATGAGATTCACGCGGGGCAATCCACATTTATGGTGGAGATGATCGAGGCCGCGAACATTTTGCATCACGCCACCGCGCGCAGTCTGTTGATTCTCGACGAGATTGGGCGCGGCACTTCGACGTATGATGGCGTCTCGATTGCGTGGGCGATGATCGAGCACGTACATAATCATCCACACCTGCGCGCCAAGACGTTGTTCGCGACGCACTACCACGAGTTGACGCAACTCGCCGAGTTACTGCCTGGCGTGCGAAATTACAACGTGGCGGTGAGCGAAGCGGATGGCAAGGTGGTGTTCCTGCACAAGATCATCGCGGGCGGCGCGGATCGTTCGTATGGAATCCACGTGGCGCAACTGGCTGGTTTGCCGAAGCCTGTGATCGCGCGGGCGAACGAGATCATGGCCGAACTAGAGAAGACCTCTGGCCGCGCGGTGAAGATTGATCCGCACGCCGCGCAACAAGCGATGCTGTTCCCCGAAACGAGTCCACTGCTGGATGAGTTGAAGGGTTTGGACGTGAACGAACTCTCCCCCATTGAAGCGTTGAACAAACTGTTCGAGTGGCAGAAGAAATTTCTGAAATAGCCAGGTGAATTCATGAATAAAGACATGGCCGGAAAACTGATCGCCCTGGGCGGTATGATTTTTGGCATCTGGCTTCGCATCCTGCCTGCCATGTTGACAGAATTTCCCATCAATGACGGCGGGATGTTTTTCGAGATCCTTCGGCAAATCGAAGAGGAGAATTTTCGCGTCCCCGTCAATGTTAATTACAACGGACTTGAAATCCCCTTCATGTATCCGCCGCTGACTTTTTATCTGGCAAATGTTTTACATCGTCTCTTCAGCATTTCCTTTCTCGATCTTCTCATTTGGATGCCCGCAATTGCAAGCGCGCTCACTGTTTTTGCATTCTACGATCTTGCCCGCACCCT
>JAYRVQ010000345.1:0-3155 GCA_041918465.1 Anaerolineales bacterium | reverse complement strand
TCGAAGCATGGACAAACGAACCAACGAAGAATGGCTTACCGATTTGCGCGCGGGCGGGGATCGACAGGCGCAGGCTTTGGATGATTTACGCGCGATCATTCTGCGCGGTTTGCCTTACGCCATCGAAGGGAGAATCAATCCTGATAGTCCCGAAGCGGAAGCGTTGATGGAAGAAGTGGCGCAGGAAACATTGGTGCGCGCGCTGAACAATCTGGATTCGTTTGAAGGGCGGAGTCAGTTTACCACATGGGCACACAAAATCGCCGTCCGCGCCGCACTGACCGAGTTGCGTCGGCGGCGTTGGCGGGAAGTCCCACTTCCCGAAATGGAAATGAATGAAGATGAAGACCGCTCCTATCGCGAGTTGCCAGATCGTCAGGCGACTCCCGAAGAGCAGGCGTCACGCGCTGAAATGATGGAGCGGGTCAATCGCATCATCATGGAAGAGTTGACGGACAAACAGCGGCAAACGTTGATGGCGATCATGGACGGGTTTCCGCTCGAAGAGGCCGCGTCGCGGCTGGGGACGAATCGCAACGCGTTGTATAAGATGATGCACGATGCGCGCCTGCGTCTGAAAAAGCGGATGGAAAAGGAAGGGCTGACGCCGCAGGATGTTTTATCTGTTTTCGAGTATGCAGGAAGGTAAGAGATTGAGTGGCAATCTCTATCTACATTGGAAGGAAGTTTACAGCCATGAAAACGATGTCTCCGCAAGAATCCGAAAAGGTACAGAAAATGCTCATGATGCTATCCAACACGCAGGACAAGGAATTGACCTGCGATGATGTTTTTGCGCTGCTGGATCAGTTTGCCGAACTCGCCGCACAGGGACGGGATGTGAGTCAATTCATGCCGCTGGTGCAACAGCATTTGGATATGTGTCCCGATTGTCGGGAAGAATTTAAAGCGCTGGAGCGCATTGTAAAAAACGCGCCGTAGAAACAATTGTGATTCTTTGTCGATGCCGTCAGTCTGTAACCGACTGGCGGCTTTTTTGTTTGCGTCGAGTCAATGCAAAAGTTGTTCCTGAAAATGGGTAAGAGAAATCTACCGTTTAATATCTGGTGAGTAGAACCAAATTCAAAGGAGATAAAAATGAACATTCTAAATGCTGTAATCGCTGGCGTGGTTTCAACCATTGTATTCACGATGGTATTGATGATGGCATCCAAAATGGGAATGCCGAAGATGGACATAGTTAGCCTTCTCGGTTCGATGTTTGGCAAGCCGAATCAAATGCTCGGCTGGATGATGCACCTGATGATGGGCGTCGTCTTCGCCCTGATCTATGCCTTCCTCTGGTCGAGCGGAATCGGCGTAGCCACCTGGACGGGCGGGCTGGTCTTCGGCGCGGTCCACTGGCTGGTCGTCGGCGTGGTGATGGCGATGATCCCGATGGTGCACGCGGGAATCAAGAACGGTACGGTCAAAGCCCCTGGCATGTGGATGACCAACAACGGCGGACTCATGGCGTTCATGGGCGGGCTGGTCGGTCATATGATCTTTGGCGTAATCGTCGCTCTGGTATACGCAGCGCTCTAAATTGTCATGGACAGGTCGGAAAAAATCTCCGACCTGTCCGCTTGTGGTGCAGGTAAAATGATGCAACCGTGGTTGAAGTTTTGCTTTACGAAATCGGTGATGCGCCGCGCCTTATCAACTGCGCTGATTGTCGGCACAATTCTCGTGACGATCAATTATGACGACGCCATTTTGCGCGGACAGATAACACAATCCCAAATGTTCAGGCTGGCGTTGACGTTTCTTGTGCCGTATTGCGCGTCCACTTATTCCAGCGTCAGCGCGATGTTGGAAATAAAACCAAAAAATGGATAAAGAAAACATGGAAAAACAAATCGTTCTTTATGGCACTTCATGGTGCCCCGATTGCAAACGCTCCAAGCAATTTTTTGGAGAACAGCGCATCCCTTATGCTTATGTGGACATCGAGCATGACTCGGAAGCGATGGCTTTTGTGGAAAAGACCAATCGCGGCAACCGCAGTATTCCCACCATCGTGTTCCCTGATGGAAGCGTGCTGGTCGAGCCGTCGAACGCGCAGCTGGCGGAAAAACTCGGGTTGCAGACCCGCGCCAAACGGTCGTTTTACGACGCGGTCATCATCGGCGGAGGTCCCACGGGCTTGACCGCCGCCATCTATCTGGCGCGCGAAGGGCTGGACGCGCTCATCATCGAAAAGGCGGGGCTCGGCGGGCAGGCGGGAATCACGCAGGTATTGGACAACTTCCCCGGCTTCGACGAAGGCGTCTCGGGCGCGGACTTCGCGGCGCGGCTCACCCGTCAGGCGCAGCGCTTCGGCGCGGAAATTTTGCAGGCGCAGGATGTCGTCTCGGTGGATCGGGACGGTCAATATCTGTGCGTGCGAACCGCCGACGGGTCGGAGTATGGAGCGAAGGCGGCGCTGCTTGCCACGGGCGCGCGCTATCGCCGTCTCGGAATCCCCGGCGAGGACGACTTGATCGGCGTGAACGTCCATTTTTGCGCCACCTGTGACGGCGCTTTTTACAAAGGCAAAAAGGTATTGGTGGTCGGCGGCGGCAACAGCGGCTTCGAGGAGGGACTGTTCCTGACCAAGTTTGCCAGCCGTGTTGACATCGTTGAATTCCTGTCGCAAGTGAAGGCCAGCAAAATTTTGCAGGAAAAAGTGGCAGAGAAAGACAATATGTCCGTGACGATCAATCATGCGGTCAAGGAATTGCGCATCAAGAACGGCAAACTCGATGCGGTGATCGCGGAGGATCGCGCCACGGGCGAGCGCAAGGAATGGCAATACGACGGCGTGTTCGTCTTCATCGGCTTCTCGCCCAACAGCGATCTCGCCAAGGGCAAGGCGGATGTTGACCAGTGGGGCGCGATCCTCACCGACAAAACGCTGATGACCTCCGTCCCCGGTCTGTTCGCCGCGGGTGATGTGCGTGCGGGTTCTACCAAGCAGGCGGCGGCCGCGGCGGGAGAGGGAGCAACCGCCGCGCTGATGATGAGGCAGTATCTGCAGGAAAATGGTTAGGTTGGAGGTTGTGCCCGAGCTTGTTTTATGGAGTGTCTTCACGCGGCGGTCGCTCACGGAGTTACATTCAGACGTTCCCAAATGTGGTATATTTTGCACGGGAGCAACCTATGAACGAGAGAAT
>JAYRVQ010000344.1:0-11689 GCA_041918465.1 Anaerolineales bacterium | reverse complement strand
GTCATCACCTGCCCATAGGATTTCAGCGCCGCCATAAACGCCTTGTGGACATGTTCCGCGGGGATGACCGTCTCGCCATATTTCAGGTCGCGCGTCGCGCAGGCGTCCTCGGCGACGATGACTTGAAAGCCAAAGTCCGCCGCGGCGCGGGCCGTCGCGTCCACGCACATGTGCGTCATCATCCCCGTGATGATGACGCGCTCGACTCCCCAGCTCTTCAAAAGTTCAAGCAGGTTCGTCTCGCGGAACGAGTTGGGATAATGCTTCTGCACCAGCGGTTCCCCCTCGAAATGCGCCACCGAGTCGTGGATGTCTGTGCCGCGATCCCCTGAAATGAAAAACGTCGCGTCGGGTTTTAGCGAGACATGCTGAATGTGGACGTGATGTCCTCCGTGCTCGCGAAAACATTGAAGCAGGCTATACGCCTTCTTTGCGGCGGCGAGAGGCTCCACCAGTTCCATCTTCCCGCCGGGGAAGTAATCGTTTTGAATATCTATCAACAACAAAGCGATCTTCATCATTCGTTTCCTTTCTCCCTTCTCATTTTCACTGCTTTGATCCTTTCCTTCATTTCCTCCCAAAATCAGCGGGGTTCTCGCCCCAGGCTTTCGTATCCCATTTCATGATTCGGAACGACTTGAAATTCTTCAGGCTTTCTTCCGCCCGCGCGATCAACTGGAAGAGCATGGCATTGGATGGCAGGCGCGCCAATTTTGTATTGCATTTGCGCGCTCGAATCCACGAAACAGCAGTATCCGAATCCGAATAGATGACCCAGTCGTGTTTATTCCTGGCTAGCCATTCCATGCCGCGCACGATGGCGAGAAACTCGCCGATGTTGTTCGTCCCGCCGGGGAAAGGTCCCGCGCGGAAGACCTGCTCCCCCGTCTCGGTGTTGACGCCGCGATACTCCAGTGGACCGGGCGACCCCGAACAGGCCGCGTCCACGCTCAGGCTGGGGAGCATCGGCGGGTTCGGAGTGAACAGCCACTTTCGAACAGGTTGTGCCTTGCCTTTGAAATCCTCGTATTTCCCCTTGAGCGCGATCTTTGCCGCCTCGCGGCTATCGAAGGCCTTATACTGCGCGCCCTCAAATCCCTTCACCTGCGCCTCGCAATCTGCCCACGAAGTGTAGATGCCCTTCTTGCGTCCGTTCCAAACAACGTAGAATTTTTGCTTCCGCATAACTCTATTTTATCCCCAATTTGGCGTATACTACCAGTTGTGAGAAAAATTGTAACCATTAAATTCCAAAGAATTCTCACCGCCCTCCTGCTTATTATTTTGTTCATTGGCATGGCGTCAGCAGGCTTTATCCCGGTTCGGGCACAGTCCCCCACGCCAACTTACGATCCGCTCGAAGAGCCGCCTCTCCCCGAAAATCCAACCGAACTTGAATTGGGAAGAAACCTCTACTGGCACTGGTGCATGCCATGTCATGGCGACATTGGTCAGGGACTCACGGATGAATTCCGCGCAGTCTGGGAATCTGATCACCAAAATTGCTGGGACCGCGGCTGCCATGCCGGCCATCCCGGCGACATGGGATTTAAAATTCCGACGGTCGTTCCTGCCATCGTGCGCTCGAGCCAATTGGATGAATTTTCCTCCCTGCAATCACTCACCGATTATCTCAACTCCACGCATCCGCCACAACATCCCGGCATACTTGAAGAGAAGGAATATCGCGCCATCGCGTCGTTTGTTTTCACAATGAACCAGCGGACACTGGAAGATATCCAGCCGACTGAAACCCCGACTGCCGTCCCATCGCCCACTCTCGCCTCCACCCCGACCTCCAGCCTGCTACCGTCAAACAAAACGGATTCACCCCTCGGCTTGTGGCCCGTCATCGGGCTGGCAGTGATTCTGACCGTGCTCCTGCTCATCCGCCAGACGCGGGAACAATCCTAGCGGAGACAGTCCCCTTTTATCGGACGATCACTTCCACAGAATCCAGCGCGAGGACAGAACCATCTGCCGCGCTTAGATCCGCAATGACGATTCGCGCGCGCCCCTTGGGAAATGTGTTTGTATCGAGCGTGAACGTGAAAGTGCCCGGCGCGCCAAAGTCCGCCGCACTGACCATGATCGGGCCAACCGACAATTCATTCCCCTGCTCATTGTAAACGCGGTACGTCAGCGCGTTCTCGAACGGCGCAACAGTCACACTTCCAGTGATGACCAATTCGCCGCGTACCTCCGCACCAGCCAAGGGAGAATCGATCGTGATGGCGCGTTCCTGTCCATTGGATAGGCGCGTGGTGGCGCGCACCAGCATCAGGGATGTGTCGCTTAATTTAAAGGAGCGGGTCACAGACAGTTCAGGGCAACAGGCGGGATCATCAAAGGCGTGGACAATCGCCTCCAGATATATTTCCCCATCGCGAATATCAAGGTTTCCGATCTGCGGACGGTCGTCTATCATGGTGGAGGCCGCGTGGCGCGGCTGGCCTCCTTCGTTCAACACTGCATTCACTGAGACGAACACTCCCGTCCCGCCGAAATTTTCCGCCAGTAAAACCGCCGCGTCGTTCACGCCGTCCTGGTTCAAATCGCCAAACGCGTAAGTATCCGGCAAAGTCACTTCCACATAACCAGTTACGGTTGGGTCGCCGAGGGTATATTTCCCGTCCGTGAGTTGGTAGGAGAACAGGTCACCGGTGAAATTGGGCAGGGTGTAGGCCGCGTTACGAAGCGCATCCACCGTCAATGCGGGGACGAGAGGAGTCTCCGCTGTCGGGTAGATGTAGGGCGTGGGCGTTGGGGTGAGGGAAAAGATCGAGGCCACAGAACAGGCCGAAGTCCAGAGAAGAAGCGAGAGCGCAAGAATTGTCAGTTTGCGAGACATGGTCACATCCTACTGAATGATTAAAGTCCAGGTCGCACCGCCGTCGGTCGTCTTGTAAAGCGAGGGGTCGGAGGCTTCGTTGACGGTCAGCGCCCAGCCGATGAGCGGGCTGACAAATTGGAGCGAGCCGAGCCTGGCTGTGAAATCTTCGTTGGGCGTGACCGTGCTCCATGATTGCCCCGCGTCGCGCGTGACGTGGAACTGCCCCCCGCCCCAGGCAACGCCGCCGCTGACGGAGAAAAAACTCGCGGGTCTTCCAGATGGAATCGCAGCGCCTGCAGTCCAGGTTGCGCCGCCGTCGCGGGTGTGATAGACAACGGTCGCGAGTCCCGGGTCAGATGGCAGGACAAGGTTGACAACGAGAATGCCATCGCTTGCGGAAAAAAATTCCGGGCCTGCGTTCCCGGTCTGCGCGGATTCGTAGCCCGCGGGGAGCGCGAGATTCATCTCGCTCCAGTTTACTCCGCCATCGCGCGTCTGGTAGAGGTAGACGTAGTTGTCAATTGGCGCACTTCCACCCACCCAGCCACGCGAGGCGTCGAGGAAGGTGAAGCCATATTTTTGCCCGCCGAGGGGAAGTGAGCTGTTCGCGCCTGGGTCGGTTGGATTGTTGATGAAGACGCGCGTCCAGGTGAACCCCGCGTCGGATGTCTGAAAGAGAGCGACGGCTTGCGATCCCGCGCCCGCGCCGAGGGAAGCCAGCATAAATCCATTTTGAGAATCGAGAAATTGCAGACTGCCGTACGCAAACGGAACCACGCCTGATGTCCAGGTGGAACCGCCGTCTGTCGTGTGAAATAATGTGCCCGTGATGTAATCGTCCGCAGGGAGAAGAATCCAGGCGTTCCGTGCGTCCAGAAAAACAAAGGGGATGTAGCCGAATTGCCCGGATGCGGCTGGTGTGGCATCGTGCCAGGTGATTCCGCCATCGTCGGTGCGGACGATCTGGGATTCGGTCATACCCCAGCCATCTTTCTCATCCACGAATTGGAATTGAGTTAATTGCGGCGAGTCAACAAGAGGCAGGTTGATGAGCGCAGGTTGCGCCGCGTTGGAAGGAGGAAGCGCGACAGGATCATTGGCGCAGGCCGAGAGAAAAATAAAAACCGCGAGCGCAATGAAAATCTGTCTCATGGAAATTTTCGAGCGCTGAACGTTAAACGTTGGACGTTATCCGATCCATTCGAAAATTGTCGCTTCGCCCTGTCCCACGCCGACGCATAGGGTGGCAAGGCCGTATTTGACAGGCTGTCCGTTTTTCGCTCGCAAGCGCATTTCATGGATCAACGTGGTAGCGAGGCGCGCACCCGAACAGCCGAGCGGATGTCCGATAGCGATGGCGCCGCCGTTAACGTTGACGAGTTCGGGGTCCACGCCCAAATCTTCGATCACCGCGAGAGACTGCACCGCGAACGCCTCATTCAATTCCACAAGGCCAATGTCGCTCATCTTCAAGCCCGCGCGCGCCAACGCTTTTTTCGTCGCGGGGACGGGGCCATAGCCCATGACACGCGGCGGCACGCCCGCCGCGGCGGAAGTCACGACGCGGGCAAGCGGTTTAAGATTCATTGCGCGGGCTTTGTCTTCGCTCATCAACAACAGCGCAGAGGCGCCATCATTGAGTCCAGACGAGTTGCCCGCGGTAACCGTCCCGCCTTCTTTCTTGAATGCGGGCTTCAACTTTGCCAGCGATTCCAGCGTAGTGTCGCGGCGCGGACGTTCATCCGTCGCGACGAGAATCGGTTCACCTTTTTTCTGCGGCACGGGCACGGGAAAAATTTCCTCGGCAAAACGTCCCGAGTCCATCGCGGCTACCGCGCGTTGGTGCGAACGAACCGCGAACGCGTCCTGTTTCTCGCGCGTCAAATGCGGACGTTCCGCGGCGATATTTTCAGCAGTCTCGCCCATCGAGTCGGTGCCATACATTTCCTTCATTTTCGGATTCGGGTATCGCCAACCCAGTGCGGTATCGTAGGCGGTGAGATTTCCAAACGAGTAACCGGATTCTGCTTTGGGGAGCGAATATGGCGCGCGGGACATGGACTCGACTCCGCCCGCGACGAAGACATCCCCCTCCCCTGCCCGGATCGCGCGGGACGCGAAGTTGATCGCCGCCAGCCCCGAGGCGCACAGCCGGTTGACGGTGACTCCCGCGGCCTCGACAGGCAATCCCGCGAGCAGCGCGGCCATGCGCGCCACGTTGCGGTTGTCCTCGCCCGCCTGGTTGGCGCATCCAAAGTAGACTTCCTCGACAAGGGCGGGATCCAGTTTGGAGCGTTGGACAATTTCCTTGATAACAAGAGCCGCCAGATCGTCAGGGCGAAGCGAGGCGAGAATTCCTCCCAGCGCGCCAACCGGCGTCCGGATGGCGTCAACAATGACAGGTGTGGACATGTTTACTCCATTTTTTATGAATCGGGTTCAGATTTATTTTACCACCCCCAAGAATCACAATGCGCGCCGGGGTCAGCGCGCACTGGATTGGTTACAGAAATATTCCGCGTCACGGACAGAGAATCAGCGGCTGTTCGTCATACTCCACTATGCAAACCGGGCGCCCGGGATTGGCAGAGATGATCGCGTCGGGAAGCGAACTGGAAACAACAAGAGACGGATAGGTGGATTTAAGTGTGTCACGATACCAATCCATGTGGAGCAGGTCGCTGGCAATGACGGCAATATCTTGGCGTTGATGCAGGGCATAATGAAAATACCAGAGGGAGAAGATGGCCTGGTCTCCCCGAACAAAAACAATTGTATTTGCGGGCATTTGAGTCATGACAAGTTGCCCGAACCGCTCGGCGCGAGCGTCGCGGGATGCGTCCACGCGCGGCCAGTGGAATGCGGCCAAAGCGGACAGGTAAATCAGGAACGCCAGTCCAAGCGTGATTCCAAGTTTTAAATAGCGGCGGGAAATTAATTTCATCAAGCCGTCCGCGCCGAGGCCGAACCAGATCGCAAAGCACATTACAGGAGGAATGAAATATAAAAAAGAATCTTCGGTGGCGTACCCAATTGCAAAGGCGAAAAAGACGACCAGTATCCAGATGGTATCGCGACGCAGTGAAGATGAACGAAAGAAGAAAATCAATCCCAACAAACTGACGATCAAACCGACCAATCCAAATTGATCAAGGAGCAGTTCGGCCACGGACAGAATCCGCTCCCCAAGAGATGAGAGAGTCAACCTGAAGACTTCATCCTGATACAGTTGCGCAGAGACCAGCCAGCCGAAATTCTTCAGCGTGACGGGATTCCCCCAGTTGACGGGTGGATATGAGAGGGCGCGCAGGGGCAAAATGAGATAGGTCAGCAATCCCGCGCCCATCCACATCAAGCGACGTAGCAAAGAATAAACATCCAATTGCCATCGGTTTCCGCGGCGCGAGAGAGTGGATGCCAGAACCACTGGCAGGAGAAAAATCGCGGTGAGGTGATTCCCTAGCGCAAGACCAAATATCAGGCCAAGCGCGAGGTCGGATTTTTTTATATTCTGAGAGAGAGGGAAAATTGATAAATAAAGAATCAGCGTCACAAATAGCGCATGCAGGGTATACACTTCTGTGATGATCGCCTGCGACCAGGGCAGGGGGGACAATCCAAAGGCATACGCGGCGATGAGACCTGCCAGGCGGTTTTGCGAGGCGCGCGATACCAATCCATACACCAGCAGGGACGCACATGCCGCCGCCAGAGCGGATAGCAGGTTCGTGCGAAACGCCAGCGACCCAATAGGCAGGAGTTGAAAAAATCGCGCCAGCAACAGGTAAACGGGATAGCCGGTTGGATGAGGAACACCGCCAACCGCGGTGGCAGTGATCAGGTCTCCCCCGTCCGCGCCGCTGTTCGCCCACGTCAGGCCGGGAGCGAGGGTCATCCCATAAACTGTCAGCAGGGAGATGAACAGGATAACAGGCGGGAAGAGGTTGGTGTGTTTCATGTCCAAATAACAACAGGATAGAGGCTCTCGCCTCTATCCTGTTTAAGTTCGTCATGCACCGGCATCATCTCCCGGCGGGCACGTATACTCCGGTCTCCTGCGCAGGAGCACAGGCCAATCCATTCTCCACAGTGGTGGGAAGGGCTGTCCACGGCGGGGTGATGGCTTCGTGAACGTCTTCATGAAGCATACTTTCATAATAATAGATCGTCATCTGTTTGCCGGGGGCGGCGGCAAAACAGATCTGCCACTCGCCTTTTTCAGCGGGCATCAATTTCTGCACCTCGCTGAGCTCATAGTGCAGGACATGACATCCCGGAAAGAACAGGATGTCGCCATTGTCCGGGAAATTGACGATCAGGGTGTCTTCAATCGGGAACTCCTCCCACAGATTGTCCGAGAGATTATCCACTTTGTAGAGAACATCAAGTGTACAGATGCCGCCCATGGCGTAAGATCCTGAGGCTGTGATGACATGCGAAAAGGATGGAACCTGGACGGTGCCAGGCCTGGGCGTGGGACGAATCGGGATACCGCTGATCGTCTCGTATCCACCCGGCGCTTCAATAAAATCCCCGGCAGGCATGTAAACACCCGTATGGAAAGCGGGGGCGCAGGCATAATCGCCTTCGACCGTTGTCGGCAACGAACTCCAGGCGGGTGAACCGCCGGAGGGATTATCCAGATAATAATAAATCTTCAGGGAAACATCCGGCCGTTTGCCAAAACAGACTTTCCAATTGCCGTCTTCTCCGCTGGCGTTGTCCACTACTTTATCTTGTTTATAATGAACCACATGGCAACCCGGATAATAAAGTTCACCCGTCCCGGCGAAGGGGACCCGTTTGGATTCGGCAATGGGAACTTCCGCGTCCACATTATCCTTCAGGTCTGAGCCCTTGTATTCAACGTCAAATTTGCAGACGCCGCCGATCAGATAACTGCCCGACCCGGTGACCACAATCGACATCGGCTGTGCAGAATTCAGTTCCACCAAATCCAGCCCGGAGAGCGGGTTGGACTGCGCCGGATTAGTGAACGCGCCAGCCCAGGCTGGGTTGATACGAACAACCCCGATCACTGCCAGCGCCAGCGCTACCACAACAAAAACCTGAACATATTTTTTCATGGAGAACCTCCTCAAAAGTATTGTGCTATTTTACGTTCAATTCCCCTGAACAAGCCTCGGATTTCGTCCGAGTTTACGGAACGAGAAAAACGAACTCCAAAACGAGGTCCGTTGCCAGTGTGGACTGCACAAGGATATTTTGACCCTGCACTGCCGCCCCGGGCGGGACCGTTTGGATGGTTGCGCCATTAGGCAGGTGCACACGGACAGTGATCGCCACAGCCTGCGTACCGGGCTGTTTTTGTATCTTCAACCGGTAGGCCAACTGACCCTCAGCAGGCTGGCTCTCCAAAACACTGACGGGCAGACCAAAACGGAAGTTGGATGCCAGCGACTGTCCGCCCGGCACCACCATGTACGTACCGAAGCCGCGCAACCCCTCCAGCTCCTCATCCAACACATCCACCTGCGGCGGGACGGTGCGCGTGAGCATCGTCCACTCCGCGGGGACGGTTTGGACAGCCGCCCCCAGTAATTCTGCATCCGAAAGAGTGTAGACGCGCAGGTAATTCCAATAGCAACGATTGATGGGATAATTATTTTCCACAAACTCTGGGAGTCCAAGCGCACGCAGATCCAGGTATGGATAATGGTCACAGGGGACCACGCTGGCAGAGTTATTCTGATGGGATACCACCAATTGACTGCGCGGGTTCGTCACATCGGTCAGGTCCACATCATAGGAAAGATTCGTTTGGACCAACACATTGGTTTTATTGAAGCCAACGTTGGAATCCACGACCATCAGAAAATCCCCTTGCGCGGTGCGGAGCGCGCCATCCCAGCCGCGGCGGGCAAGGAACTCCGTCAGGCTGGGGTTATCAACCTGCACCAAAAGATGGTGTTCGTTTAGAACTTTCAAAGCCAGGGGAATTAATTTTTGCGAGGGAATTTCTCCCGACAGCATTTTTTCAACCAACGCCTCGGCAATAACATTGATAAACCCTTTATTGGTGGAGCCGCCTGAGGCCAGTTCTTCTGTGGTGATATTCTTGCCCGCGCGCATGTATGTGATCACATTGTCTGCATCAATGGGATCGGCTTCGCCCTCCAATCGTACCGGCCCGGTCACGCGCAGGATCTCAACAAGCAGGCGCTGATCGAAAGCGATCACTCCGTCCACCGAATGTTTATTGCTATATGAATACAAAAACTCGGCGTATAGCGCAGTGGTTCGGTAATCTGAAAACCAGTTGGCATCCCGGAAGATCAACACCGGGCTGTTCATATATTGCTGGAGTTGCCAGGGAGCGACAGGATATGGCCTGTTCCAATTTTCCAAATAACCAGAGTCTTGAAAAGTCAGGCTGACGATGTGTCCATCCTGAAGGAGGAGCGTGCCAGCCGCGGTGATGAATCCACCGGTGGGACGCAACTCGTCTTCGTTCTGGGCAAGCAGGAGATAGGTTTTGGGACCTTCGCTGGTGGCGCCTGCCGCGCGGGGAATTTCAACCGCCAGCATCAGCCCATCGTCCAGAAGGGCAAGGATGCGGTCCACATCATCGAGGAGCAGGTCGCGGACGCGGGGAGAGAGTCGGTTTGGATCCAGCCGATCACGCGCGGCAATCGCCAAGTCCAGATTGACGCGGGCTTCCGTCAACTGTGGTTGCGCCTGATTCAGCAGTCCGATCATTGTGGCGGGGTCCAGGCCACCTGTGTCCGAGTAGGCGTCAAGGAGGGGGGCGAGGGCCTGATAGGAGCGGTCAGAGGAGGCGATCAGCGAGTCGGCCAAATCGAACAGATCGGGGGCAGAGGCGATATCGGCTCCGTAGACGGGTACCCAATCGAGCCAGGGACCGAGCCAGAGATAAGGTTGAACCTCTTCTTTAAGAGACTGAAAATCCCTGTGCAGGACAGCCAGCAAAGGGCCGACGGCTTTGGCAGTTTCGAGGCTGGGCGAACCTGAGGCCTGGTCGCGAATTTTGGAAGCATCCTGCCAGACCAGCATGGAGAGATCATAGACGTTTCGAGCCTTGAACCCACCCCAGGTTAGAAAAGCGGCCAGACCAAGCGTGAGGAGGATGAGCGCCCATTTCAGGATTCTGCGGCGCGGGCGAGGGCGCGGCTGTTCTTTCGACAGGTATTGATCGTGAGCATCAAGCGCATCTGTCAGTTTTTGCATCCCCTTTGTGTGCCAGTCGCTCAATGTACTGTTGGGAGCAATTTCCGGTTCGCCTCCAACCAGTTTATAGGAGGCAATCTCATGTGTCGAGAGTGAATCTGACGCGTCGCGGCCAAAAACATAGAAGAGAATAACCTGGTCAATGCGCCCCCACGCATCGCGCAGGGAAGCGGGAATGGGAGTGCCAAATTGCAGGGGCGCGAAATATTGGGCGGCCAGAAGTCCAAATTCGCACCAACGCGTGTCGAGACGTTTGCCGCGCCGAGGCGGATTGGGGGGAATGGTCTTCGCGAAGAAATCGGTCAACGCGCCCACGAGTTGTGCGCCCGGGCTTTGCTTTCCCAGTTCGGGCAGACGGGCGACGGCATCTTTAACAAAGCGGCGGGAAACCCAGGGATGTCCATTCAACATCTCTGGGTGATGAAGATTTTCGAGGATGGCGCGCAGCGCCTCGGTATCAGGGTGAGACAAGATGAAATTACCCGGTGTCTGAATTGGCTGTCGCCAGTTCGCAGATGGCTTTATAGCCTCGCTCCACCAATTTGAAGATGTCAGATGCAAGAACGGCTATCTCCTGCCCGGAATGGACAGGATCGGGAATATCGTAATTGATCTGATCTATCACATAAGAGATCAGATGGGTCTTTGCACTGAAAACTGGGAACTCCTGGTCGAGCGCTTCCTTGTGTCCCTTCTCCATGACCAGGACAAGGTCAAAGCGGGAGAGCAGGTCTGCGCTGACCAGTTGCGAACGATGGCCTTCGAGACTCGCGCCAAATTTTGCCGCCGCATGAACTGTTTCTGGAGAGACGGGTTGCCCGGGCAGAGTCCATGTTCCGGCGCTATCCACTTTCCACGCGCCGGGTTCAGTCTCCAGTTTTTGACGCATGAACGCCGCGGCAAGCGGCGAGCGATATAAATTCCCAGTACAGACAAAAAGTATGCCTGGCATTTTATCAATCATCCAATCGGACACGCGGGACAAGCAACCAATTTACAAATGTCCTGCACGTATCATCAAATGCGTTGTACTTCTGCATGGACAACGCGTCCGCGCCCAACTGACGCGCCAACTCATCCAGAGTCATCGCCTGACCTGAGGCCTGGTACAACTCAAAAGACGGGATCCCTCTCATGTCGCTTGTGCCGATTGGAATGACGATGATCCAATCTGACCAAACCGGAACCGGCAGTGAAAAATTTAATGCACGGATCGCTTCCTGTGTTGTCTGATATTTCAAAGCAAACAGTTCCAGGTTTTCCCCGCCAGCCACGCGATGGATCACAAACTGGGGACTCGTCCCAAATGGGATATCAAGAGCGTGCCCACACGTTCCGGGTATCAGCGTGGGAAAAAGGGTCAACGTAGGCAACGCTGGCAAGACATTCTTCTGCGGGGTTTGGCTTGGGCGATGCGTGGGCGTGGTTGCGTTAATCGTGACGATCTGCGCGGGGTTGGTCCATCCGGCGCGGGCCGTGGAGGTGGGAATCTCCGTCGAAGTGGCGACCAGGCTGGGCGTCGAGAGAGGCGGCGATTTGGGGAGGAAACGAGTCCCCAGCCAGACGGTCAGGATCAGAAGCGCGGCGAGCAGGACGATCCAGACAGCATGATTCGATTTCCGCGTTTTCCCGCGCACGCGTCGAGCC
>JAYRVQ010000343.1:0-2234 GCA_041918465.1 Anaerolineales bacterium | reverse complement strand
CTCGCCTGGTCGCTCTGATGAATGGAACACACGAGCATGGTTCATGCTCTCAGCGAAATTCATCGCACCCTCAAACCGAACGGCCTCCTGCTCGACCTCCGCCCCGTGGAAGACAACTGGACGGTGGAAATCCACTCTGCATCGGGACGCCACATCGCAGGCCGTCTCACTGACGTCCCCATCGGTAAAGCGGACGATGAAGCCGCCTTCGCCGCGATGAAAGATGTCGAGTCGCGTGGCTGGTTCGTCCGCGAGCAGGAGGAAGAGTTTGCCTTTTTCTATTATTGGGACACGCCCTCCGAGATGAAAGAATGGATTGACGCGGAATGGGATGATTTTGAAAAAATAGAAGAGGATGTCTATCGAAAAGCGCAATCCCACTGGGCCAGTGCCAACGCGGATGCCCGCGTGCGCGTGCGGGTAAAAATGCTGATCACACGCTGGAAGAAAATCTAGGACTGATCGAATCACAAAAGGAAAACAAAATGGATACTTACATGATCCCCTTTATTCTTCGAGACACTCTCCTGTGCCTGGTCTTTCTGGTAGGGCTGGGAACGGGCATCCTCGCCATCACGCGCAAACAACAAAAAGTAGGCGCTTTGGTACTGGCGGGATTCCTTCTGCTCGGACTCGACCCGTTGGCAGAAATGGTCATCTTCAATGTTATATCCCCTGCTTACGGCGGCGAGGTTGATTACTTAATTTTTAACTGGACTTATGTCTGCATCAGCGCCCCGGCCACAATGTTTGGGGCCCTGTCCCTGTTGGTGGCCATCAAACTCGCGCTCCAACCAGGCTCCGTCAAACAAACAGAAAATTCGCCAAGCAATGAGCCGGTGATGATGGATTCGGAATCAAAGATAGCGTAGAAATCGCAGACTATCAGCCGCGTTCATTTCACCTGGATTTCAAACACCTCGAACTTTTCGTTGCTGAACACTTCCGTCACCAGCACAGACGGGTTGCAGGAGGCAATGTCGGCGGGGGCGATCTGATCCACCGCGCCGCGTGATTTGCGAAGGACAACATATTTTGCGAGGGGAAGCGCGTCGCATTGGTCAATCAGCAAGGTGCTGCGGTCGGTGAAGAGACGCAGGGCGCGCGGCTTGTAAAATGCGATCACACTGTCAGGGGGCGTTTCCAACTTGACATACTCGAACATCTCCAGCGATAAGGGATCATAGACATTGCCATAGGGACCGCGTCCCTGGGCGAGGTTGTCGCGGGCGAGGCCGAGGGAAGTCCATGCGAAGGCGGCGGTGATGACCAGCCAAAATCCACGCGTCAGCCACACGCCCGCGCGCGGGAATTGGGAGGTCAACGCGAAGAAGGTAGCCGTCATGCCTTGGAATGCAAAGTAGATGAGAAGAGGCAAAAGCGGAAAGAGAAAGCGTATCCCCTGCTGGTCAGGCCAGAGGATGAACAGTGCGTAACTCAAGGCGAGATAGGCGATGAGGGGAAAGTCTTTTTTGAAATTCAAGACGATGCCGCCAAGGATGAATGGAAGCAATACACCGTAAATGATTTCGGGATACGGCAGGTCGCTGAAAAAATAGGCGGGCAGGGCAACGTATGCGGAGAGGTTGTCCGCGAGGCTGGAGAGGGAGATGAGCGAAAGATGCTCGAAGTGCGATCCCTCGCCCGCGGGGAAAAGGATCAAGTTGAGGAGGGTGAGGAGACCAAAGATGTAGTAGGGAATCAGGTCGTTGGTTAGAATCCGCTTCCAGTCAGGGAGGAGGCGGGGACGCGCCTGGAGGTAGTCGAAGGCCTGGGCGAGGAAGAGGGTCGGGACGAGGAGAATCCCATTTGTCCGCACAAAGAAGGCGAAAAATAATGCAAGGCCGAGAATGTAAGGCGGAATTCCATTCCGCCCCACAATGAGGAGGAGGCCGAGGGTGGAGAAACAGAGGAAGGCGATGTCGGAGGTGAGTTGGTTGTTGAAGTTGAGCAGAAGCGGGCTGAAGGCGAAGACGGCGAGGACGAGCGCGGCTTCGAGGGGCTGCAGGCGGCGGGCGATGAGCAGGTAAAAGACGAGCAGGAAGAGCGCCCAGAAAATCAGGTTGATAGATTTGAGGCAGAGGATGTTGAGCGGACCGCAGACGAGAGTGAACGGCGCGAGCAGCGCGGGATAGCCCCACGGGTACGCGTCGGGGCCGATAAAGTGCGTGGACGCGCGCATCGTGAAGGTGTTACGTTGGATGAATTCGTGCGTGGCGCCTTTGGTGATGGAG
>JAYRVQ010000342.1:0-2986 GCA_041918465.1 Anaerolineales bacterium | reverse complement strand
ACGCTCTGGCAATCGCCGATCTTGGAAAAGTGCCTCGGGTCGTTACCGAGGGCGAGTCCTTTTTGATAAATCTCGCGCGCCCGCGCACTGACCGTCGGGATGACAGGCCACTCCTGCCATTTTTCTGGATCGAGACGAAGGTCGGGCGTGGACGTACCACGTGTTCCAGTGTCAGGTGTTCCAGTGTCAGGTGATTCGGTGTCAGGGGTTGCGGTGTCAAGCGCTTCAGTGTCAGGTGTTCCAGTGTCAGGTGTCAGGTGGGGAGGTGTGGGCGCGGGGGAACAGCCTGCAAGGAGGAGTGAGAGGATGAGGAGGGTGAACGTTAAAGATTTCATTTACACCTGTGAAAAATCCCGAAGGGATGAAACGATTATAGCCGCGGGCGAATGGACATTTTCAACCCCGAAGGGGTGTTATGGATTTCGCGATCATGTCATCCCTTCGGGATTGGTACGCGCAGATTCGCGACGTTACAATCCTGCCATCCCTTCGGGATTGGATACGCTACGGTGTTTATTTTTCCAGCGCGATGCGAACCGCGTCGAGGATTTGCAACGCGGTCAGGTTGCGCCACGGCCAGGCGGCTTCCATGCGGAAGGGATCGTCGAAGTAGTTGCCCGCGAAGGTGAGATGGACTTTGTCCGCCTGCAGGCCGTGATTCGGAAGGGGCTGAACCGCCAGCCAGAAATTCCAGAGCGGGATGTCGTATTCGTAGGCAAGTTTGGCGACGATGGCGTTGATGCTGTGATCGCCCTCGGCGTTATCGGCTTTGGTGGAAAGCACGGGGACGATGCCCTGTGCGATGGTGAACTCGATGATGCGGCGCAACTGCTCTTCGAAGTTGTCCACGCCGAGCGCGTCGTTCGTCCCGACCGCGATCAGCGCCACGGAGGGATTCTGGACGCGGTACTCACACGCCAGCATCGACTCGCCCGCTTCGCAAAAATTTGGGTCAGCCCAGAAACTCGTCAGCATGGAGGCGGTGTTGGCGCCGCGTTTCACGGCGATGCTTTCGCGTTCGAAGGAGCCCGCGTAATGGTCAATGGTGGGTTGCAGGTAACTGTATTGCTCGCCGAGCGCGTAGGTGGGCGGGTCCGTGTCGAACGTACTGAGATACCAGCCCGTAGTGCTTTCGCAATCGCCCGCCTTGGAAAAGCGATTCGGGTCGCGGCCCATTGCAAGGCCGATTTCGTAGATGGCGCGCGCCGTGTCGCTGACTTCTGGGATGACGGGCATTCCCATCCACGCGTCGGGAGCGAGGGTGGGCGTCGCTGTGTCAGGTGTTGCGGTGTCAGGTGTCAGGCGCGAGGTATCAGGTGTTGAGGTGGCGAGTGTCGGGATGAGTGTCGAAGTGTCGGGTGTCGCTGTGCCCTCACCCCCTGCCCCTTCTCCCAAAGTTGGGAGAGGGGAAGGCGTGAGGGTTTGCGCGGGGGTACACGCGGAGAGTAGAACCAAAATAGTTATAAGGAAGAGAATTCGTTTCATTGGTTAGGGACAGGTGGGTTGGAGCGCGTTGAGAATGGTTTGGGCAAGGATGGACTCGCCCGCGGGGGTGAGGTGGATGGCGCTATTGGTGAATTCGGACGGCGGGAGGAGGTTCCAAACGTCGAGGTAGTTCCAGCCTTCCGCCTCCGCGCGGACTTTGAGCTGGTCGCGGTACGAATCGTATGCCCAGCGCGGGTAGAAGAAATTATAGCGGATGTGGCTGTTGATTCCGTTGCTTATCATGATCGGTTCATTTACGAGTAGGATCGGCGCGGGGCTGTGATTCATCCCTGCGGCGAGGACGTCATACGCGAGCGCGGATGCGTCCAACGGCGGGCGAAGGTCGTGGAATTTGTCATCGCCGTCGGCAAAGTCCGTCTGCGGCGCGGGGTAGGGCGGGTAGATTTGGTCAATGCCAGTGGCTGACCATTGCACGCCGTAGAGTTGCAGACGAATCAAATCCGCCAGGTTGCGGCGCTGACCGAGGAGAGTCCTGTCCCAGAAATCGGGGCGGACGAGGGACGCATCGCGCGGGTCGAGGGGCAGGTCATATTTTTCGATGAGCGCGTCCACCGTCTCGGCGTTGTTGGCGACGAGGGGCGTATCCAGTTGCTTGTCGAGCGGAAGCGCTTCGAGCGAGGTCAGCCAGAGGATCTGATCGGGTCCGTAGCGCGCGGCGTAATCAATCAGCATCAAATCTTTGGTGGCGGAAATCGTTGGATAACCGATGTTGTAGAAACGCGCTTTCTTTCCGCAATAGGTCGGCGCGGCGGCGTTGAGTTGCGCGGCGAGAGTCTCTTCGGGCTTGAGCAATGTTCCCCACACGGATGAGTCTCCGATGACGAGGACGCGGAATTCGTCGGCGGGTTTCGTCCCGTCCGCGATCTCGTGCGAGGCAAACATCGCGTCGAGGTTGAAGAGGGAGAAGTTGTAGGCTTCGGAGGGATTTTCCCCAAACGGCAGGCGCGAGCGGCCAGGGAAGAGGGAATTGTAAAAAGAGACGCGTCCAAAATTTGGAAGCGGCAAAGTGAACAGTAATACAACTAGCAGATAAAGCGCCAGTCCTTTGAGTAATGCACGAAGAAGATTGAAAGATTCGCTCATGTTTTTGCCACAGATTTCACAGATTACACGGATTGGAAATCACAAAAAAATCTGTGAAAATCCGTGTAATCTGTGGCTAAAATTTAACCGCCAAATAAGCGAGCGTAAAACGTAACCGCCAACGCGGGCGTCGGCAGGACAAACCAGACCCAGCCAAGCGCGGCGTAGTGGAAGGTGAGGAAGATGCCAGAGGCGTTGAGCAGGTTTTGACGAAGCGGCGTCGTCGCCCAGTCGGCAAATCGGGCGCGGGTCGCGTCCGACCAGCGGTTGTGGACGAAGAGTCCGAGTCCGTGCCAGAGACCCCAGAAGATGAAGTTGGCGGTCAGCCCGTGCCAGGCGCCGATCAGCGCCATCGTCAGGAATTGGGTGAGGAAGATGACCAGCCACACGGGGAATT
>JAYRVQ010000341.1:0-5776 GCA_041918465.1 Anaerolineales bacterium | reverse complement strand
GTATGTTCTTCCTGATTTGGATTTCACGCCGTTTCGAGAATCGTCTCAAGTCAGGCGACGTACTGCTCGCCTACTGCATCACTTACCCTGTGGGGCGCTTCCTGTTGGACTTTCTGCGTCTCGACGCCGCACAGATCGGCGGCATCAACGCCAACCAGACCTTCATGGCTGTTGTGGCCGTCATTGCGGCTGTTGTACTTTTTCTACGCCATCTCCCCTCCCGCAAATTCGCGTAACACAAAATTAAAATGATCGAAACCCACGACTTAAGTAAACAATTCAACGATTTTTGGGCAGTGGACGGTGTCAATCTGACCGTCCGCCCCGGGCAGATCCTTGCCCTGCTTGGACAGAACGGCGCGGGCAAGACGACCACCGTCCGCATGTTGACTGCGCTTCTTCTCCCGACCCGTGGCTGGGCGCGCGTTAACGGATGCGATACCGCCACCCAGGGCGAACAAGTCCGCGCTTCGATAGGTGTTCTCACTGAACAACACGGACTTTACATGCGCATGAGTGCGGTTGAATATCTGGATTTTTTTGCTGAACTATACGGGTTGAACGATTCCACACGCCATATTGAGAGAACCCGTCTGCTCGAATATTTCGGATTGGCTGAAGCCGCCCATCGCCGCGTGGGTGAATATTCCAAAGGCATGAAGCAGAAATTAGCCCTCGCCCGCGCCCTCATCCACAACCCGCCCGTGCTCCTGCTCGACGAGCCGACTTCCGCGATGGACCCTGAATCCGCGCGCCTCGTCCGTGACCAGATCGCCAGCCTGAAATCCTCCCAGCGGACGATCGTCATCTGCACGCATAATTTAGCCGAGGCTGAAATGCTTGCGGATGTGGTCGCCATTATCTATCGCGGCAAAATTCTCGTTAGCGGGACACTGGAAGAGTTGAAGAATTCGGTCCTCGGTCCACGGGAGTACGAGGTGCAATTCGCGCAGGGATGGGATTCAAGCGGACTCATCCTGCCCGAGGGAGTTAGACTCAGCGAACGCGAGTCTGATTGGATGCGTTTCCGCGTGGATCAGCCACAAGTATCCAATCCGCTTTTGGTACATGAAATGTCTGCGCGTAAAGCGCCCATCCTGTCTGTGCAGGAGGCGCCGCGCAGTCTGGAGCAGGTCTATCTCAAGGTGATGGCTGACGCGCAGGCCGCGCGTCCCCAGCCCGAGGTCCGGTAGGAAGCGATGAGAGAATCCCTTCGTCCCGTCTGGTTGATCGCCAAGCGCGAACTGCGCGATCAGTTGCGCGACTGGCGCATCCTTTCGCCATTGATCATTTTGACTATCGGCTTTCCGTTCCTGATGAACGCTGTCGCGTACGAGGCTGTGAGTTTTGCCAATCAATATGGCGGCAACCTGATCGTGGACCGACTGGTGCCGTTCTCGGTGTTGATCATCGGTTTTTTCCCGTTGACCATCTCGCTGTTGGGCGCACTTGAATCGTTCGTGGGCGAGAAGGAGCGCGGCACCATTGAACCTTTGCTTGGCACACCGCTCGCCGATTGGCAGTTGTATCTTGGAAAATTGCTGGTTGGCATTGTCACTCCGCTGGTGTCGAGCCTGCTCGCCATTGGAATTTATCTGGTGGTGGTCTCATTCCAGAATTTAGCCATGCCCAACGCATCGGTGTTTGTGCAACTATTCCTGCTCACTGTCGCGCACGCGGTGCTGATGGTCAGCGCGGCGATCGTGTTTTCGATCCAGTCCACTTCGGTGAAGGCCGCCAACCTCATGGCATCTTTTATCATTATCCCTGTGGCGCTGTTGATGCAAGGAGAAAGTGCGTTGCTGTTCTGGGGAAATAACCAGGTGCTTTGGCTGGCGGTGGTGGCGGTACTCATCATGGCGGGACTGATCATCCGTCTCGGACTGGCGCATTTCCAGCGCGAGTACCTGCTCGGACGCGAGATCGACATCCTCAACCTGCGCTGGATGTGGCGCACGTTTTGGGGATATTTCAAAGGGGACGCGCACTCTGTCTTTGGCTGGTATCGTAATTCTCTCGGAGCGACCCTGCGGAAATTGTGGAGACCGATATTCCTGTTGGCGATTCTGGCGATTTTGGGTGTGGGGATCGCTTACATCTGGTCGGTTGGTAATTTGCAAACGTACCTTGATTCTGTCGAACCCGATCAGTTGGCGGAACTGCAGAGCCGCTTGATCCGCGCGGGTGACCTGTCTGAGTTCAGCGGGGAACTCACTGCGCCGTCACTCTTTCTACACAACCTGCAAGCCACACTGTTGATTGGATTCTTCGGCCTATTTTCGTTCGGTGTGCTCGGTGTGATTCTGTATCTTGTCAACACCAGCGTCATTGGCGTTTTGTTTGGTTTGTTCCAATTGATGGACTACGATCTCGTTCCGCTCATCGCGGCTGGAATCCTCCCGCATGGGATTTTTGAAATCCCCGCGTTGATTCTTTCCTGCGCGGCAGTACTTCACATCGGGCTCGTGCTGGTCACGCCTCAGGCCGGGCGGACAGTTGGGGAGGTCCTGCTCGAGGCGCTGGCAGATTGGGCGCGCGTGGCAATCGGGTTGGTTGTCCCTTTGCTGGCAATAGCGGCGGTCATTGAGTCATATGTCACACCGCAGTTGCTGATGAATGCCATAAAATAAGACAAAACCCGTTTTCGAAAGAAAACGGGTTTGTTTACCATCCGTTGATGTATGGCTCCCACTCGCCATACTCGTTTAAGTGTCGGCCAAAGATATAGGCCGCGTTGGCGGGCGGTTCCTTTGGAATGTGGAGCAAGTGCATGTGCGCCTCTTCGGGTTTTCGTCCGCCCTTGCGGTGATTACAGGGCGGACAGGCCGCCACTACGTTCGTCCAGATGTGCTCGCCGCCCATGTGGCGCGGCTGAACGTGATCCACCGTCAGATTGCCATCCTTCCGTCCGCAGTACTGACAGGTATAATTATCCCTTCGAAAGACCTCGCGGCGAGTCAATTTCACACGCGGCCGCGGGCGGCGGATCATATCCTCCAGGCGGATGACTGACGGGCGAGGAAAAACCTGCGAGATGGCGCGAATATTTCCACGACCATTCACCACCATCGCCGCTTTTCCCGAAAGGATCAGTCCAATGGCGCGTCGCGTGTTGCAGATATTAATTGGTTCGAAATTGGCATTTAGCACCAAAACCGGCTCTTGCATGGAGCCCTCCGCAATCTGCCCGATTATACCGCTTGTTTCACAAAACGCTAAATTTGCCTGAGAGGCGCGAGCGGCGAATCGTGTGACTTGGTTGTGTGGTAAGAAAACGGGTAACCCATCCTTCTAGATACCCTGATAGATTTTCTGGCGAGGTCATTTTTTGTTCCTATATGTTTTTGTCGCACATCGGATTTTGGAGGCGAGAGAATGAACGTACTCATCACGGGCGGAACGGGACTCGTCGGCCGCGCTCTTACCAAATCCCTGCTTGGAGACGGGCACAAGGTTTGGATTCTGACGCGCACGCCCGAGCGCGTCACCCTGCCGTTGGGTTGCACCGCAGTTGGTTGGGATGGGCGCACTGTGCAAGGCTGGAGCGGAATCATCAACGAGATGGATGCGGTTGTCAATCTGGCCGGTGCCAGCACCGCGGCCTGGCCGTGGACGAAAGCGCGCAAGCAATCCTTCTGGAATAGCCGCGTCTGGGCGGGGCAGGCCATGGCAGAAGCCATTCGCCTCGCGAAGAAAAAACCAAAGACTCTCATTCAAATCTCTGGCATCGGCCATTATGGACTGCGCGGCGAATCTGCCACCGAATCCACGCCACCTGCGGACGATTTCAGCGCGCGCCTCACCGTGGCCTGGGAGTTTTCCAGCCAGCCCGTGGAAGACCTCGGTGTCCGCCGCGTCGTCGCCCGTTCGGCGGTTGTAATTTCGCGCGACAACATCATCATGAAATTAATGGAACTTCCGATTCAACTTTTTGTGGGAGGACGTTTCGGTGATGGACAGCAGGCCTTTCCATGGATTCACATGGCTGACGAAATCCGCGCCATTCGCTTCCTCCTCGACGATGAGCGGGCGCGTGGACCTTACAACCTGATTGCTCCCGAATCCACTTCCAATGCCCAATTCGTCCGCGCGCTTGCAAATCAACTCAAACGCCCATACTGGTTTCACATCCCTGCGTTTCTGATGCAACTTGTGCTTGGTGAAATGGGTAACCTGATTTTGGAGGGACGCCCCGCCCAGCCGAAACGCTTGCTAGACGTCGGCTTCCAATTCACCTATCCGACTTTGGATAGCGCGTTGAAGGAGTTGTATCGCTAAATTTGGCCTATCATTGTGACGAGCAAAACAACGAAGCAATGACGGAGAAACAGACGCGGTATAATCAGCGCATGTCACGAGAATTTCGTCCCGAATTTTTACCCCGTCGCGGCGAGATCATGGCCTGGATCGCGGCGATTGGCCTCTTCGTGGGTCTATTTATGGCAACCGATCGTTGGGGGACCCAGCCATTTGTCTATTGGGCTTTCGCGGGACTGGTCGCCTTTTCGGCGCTGAGCATCTCCCTCGGCAACTGGATGGATCGCCGCTCTGTTATCCGCATGGGGGCGGACGGGATCGCGTTCGAGAATGGAGTCCGCTCGGTGCGGTTGACCTGGCCCGAGGTCCAGAATGTGGCGGTGATTCCAACGCGGCTTGGGAAACGGGTGCAGGTGCAGGGCGCGACGTCGCATTTCACATTCAAGACCATGAGCGAGTCCACGCTTGGCGGCCAGCAATTGCGCACAGGTTTTGCCGAGGGGCAGGAAATCCTTGAAGTGGTTCTCAAAGAATGCGGTTTGCGTGTGAAAGCCGAAAAAGACGGCATGATATATTATGCCCATGATTGAACCGATTCCGTTTTACGACCAACGCATCACGTCGTGAAACGTGGTGCGTATTTTTTTGTAACGCAAAATTAATTTTGCACTGTGCGTGGAGGTTCCTATGAACATAGAAGAACAAGTTGAACTTTTGATGCTCGGCACGGAGTATGGCGATGAAGATTTGAAGAAAGCCATGACTGCCGAATTGCGTGAACGACTTTTGCTTGCCGAAAAAGAGGGCAGGCCTCTGCGTGTTTACTGCGGCTACGACCCCACCTCCACCGACCTGCATCTCGGACATACGATCACGATGCGCAAACTGCGCCAGTTTCAGGATCTTGGTCACGAGGTGACGTTCCTGATCGGGAGCTACACTGCTCTAGTGGGCGATCCATCGGACAAGAACAAGGCGCGTCCCATCCTGACCGAGGAGCAGGTCGCCGCCAACGCGACAACGTACGCCGACCAGGCGTTTCGTCTGCTCGACCGCGCGAAGACAAAGGTGCGTTACAACGGTGAATGGCTCTCCGAACTTTCGCTCGTTGACCTGATTCGGCTTGGGCAGAATTTCACCGTCCAGCAATTTTTGGCGCGCGAAAATTTTGCCAATCGACTTGAGAAGGGCGAGCCCATCTTTTTGCATGAGACGTTTTATGCGCTGATGCAGGGTTACGACGCGGCGGCCATGCAGACCGATGTTCAGGTGGGTGGCACGGATCAGTTGTTCAATATTATTGTCGCAGGGCGCAAGTTGCAGGAGGCGCTGGGGCAGAAGCCGCTGGTCGGGGTTATCTGTGGGATTTTGCCCGGAACAGACGGCGTGCAGCGCATGTCAAAGTCCACAGGGAATGTTATCCCGATCAATTCCAATGCCGACGATATGTATGGCAAGGTGATGTCGATCCCCGACCTGGCGATGGGAACATTTTTCCGGCTGGTGACGCGCTTCGGTC
>JAYRVQ010000340.1:0-4558 GCA_041918465.1 Anaerolineales bacterium | reverse complement strand
TCGAGGAAGAGATGCGCGCCCGCTGTCCACGCGAGGAACGTCAGGAACTGCGCGCCCGCGATGGGAAACGGTTTTCGCAATCCGATCAGACTCAAAATGAATAGAGCGAGTGCCACCTCGTAAACTTGACTCGGATGCCGCACCGCGCCGTGCAGTTCGATCCCCCAAGGCAGGGATGTTTCCTTGCCGAACGCTGAACCACTCGCGAGATGGGATAGCCCGAGGCCGACCATCACGGTGGCGAAGAACGGAGTCAGCACGTCGAGCGTGGGCCAGAAAGCCAGTCTCTTGCGCTGACCGTAAACCAGCGCGACAATGAGTCCCAGTGCGAATCCGCCGATGGTGTCGAAGAGCGAGGCGTTGATGGAAAAAATGTCGAGCGGGGAGGCGCGGAAACTGTCCAAGTGAGTGAGGGCGAAGAAAACCCGTCCGCCCGCGAGAAAGCCGAAGAAAGCAAGCAAGATCAGATTGTCGAGTGAAGCGGAATTGAGTCCGCTTTGGGATGCGCGTTTCTCTGTCAGCACCATCCCGATGTAAACGGACGCGATGACGAAAAGTCCCGCGGCTTGGACAGCAAGCGGACCGATTTGGATGATGGGAAACATTAGGGCGTCTCCTCCGCGAGCAGGGATTCGATCTCGGCGCGCAGGGTGGATTCGGCCAGCGGCCCGCCGATGACGACCTTGGTGATGACGCCGTCGCGCCCGACGAAGAACGTGCTGGGGAGCGCGCTGACGCGGTAGAGACGCGTCGCCTCGCCTTTTGTATCCAGCAGAATCGGGAAGGGCAGTTGGTATTCGGCCACGAATTTTTCCACCGCGTCACGCGCATCCTGCGAAGTGGAGTTGACCGCCAGGATCACGAGGCCGCGTTCCTTGTATTCCGCGTAAACATCTTTGAAGGCGGGCATCTCCATCCGACACGGCCCGCACCACGAAGCCCACACGTTGAGGATGACCGCCTGCCCACGCAAGTCGGAGAGCGTGACCTGCCCACCGTCCAGCGTCTCGAGCGTGAAGTCGGGCGCGAGGAATCCCTTTTGCGGCGCGGGGATCAGCCCGTTGGTGGACGCGCTGCTTCGGTCTGTGCTGACGAAGATCCAGAGGAGTCCGAGGAGCAAAATCCCCACGAACCAAATTCGTTGTTTCGATTGCATAAAAATCCTTTTTGCGCTACACTCTTATTGAAATTCCTTCGTGGCCTTTGTGATTAAAGGTTTTGCTCTTCAAGCGACGCCCTTTCCAAAACTCATCTTACCATGCTCTTCACAAGACACGCTTTCATTGGCATTGATCCTACGGCAGGGCGTAGTCCCTTCACGTATGCCGCGCTGGACGATGAGCGCAACCTGCTCGCGCTGGCCGATGGCGAACTGGAGGATGTGCTGACCTTTGTAGGCAACTTCCCCGCCGCGACGGTGGCCGTCAACGCGCCCTCCCACGTCAACGCGGGACTGGTGCGGAAGCGCCTCGAAAAGCAGACGCTGACTCCCCACTCGCTTCGTGGCGCAGACCTTCGGGTGGCTGAGGCCGAACTGCGCGCTCGCGGCATCTCGGTCAGCGCGACGCCCTCTCGCGAGGAGACTTGCGCAGGTTGGGTGCAGTTGGGATTTGCATTCTACAAACGCTTGGTAAAAATGGGCTTCAAGCCTCATCCACACGAAAATGCCGAACTCCTTTGGTTGGAAACTCATCCGCACGCCTGTTACACCGCCCTGCTTGGACAAGTCCCCCTGCCGAAACCCACGCTCGAAGGCCGCCTGCAACGACAGATCGTCCTCTACGACGCGGGGTTGCGCATCAAAGACCCGATGAATTTCTTTGAGGAGATCACCCGTCATCGCCTGCGCCTTGGCGTGATGCCGATGGAATTGATCTACCACCCCGAACAACTCGACGCGCTGATCGCCGCGTACACCGCCTGGATGGCGGCGAAGCGTCCCGCCGAGACGATGCAACTGGGCGCAAAAGAAGAGGGATTTGTGGTTTTGCCAGTGAACGAGTTACGGGAAAAGTACTAGCCGTCCATTCTTCGACACGCGGACGGGGGAATGTTTTGCAATGTAATCTTCCAACACTTCTGGCATGATGGATACGCGTGAGTTGTTGCATACATCCGTGCAGTTCGTTTGTGTGCAGGATCGTCAGTTGCATACCGGCTCTTGAAATTTTGGCGAGGATACCACCAAACCCATTCCTGTTGGATGGTAAAATGAGACAAACCCCACAGCGAGAAAAGCATATGACACACCTACAATCCCGCGCGATCAACACTCTCCGATTTTTGTCCGCAGACGGAGTCCAGCAGGCCAACTCGGGTCATCCCGGACTGCCAATGGGCGCCGCCGCAATGGCCTTCACTGTCTGGACGCGTCACCTGCGCCATAACCCGCGCAACCCCAAGTGGATGGGACGCGACCGCTTCCTCCTTTCGGGCGGACACGGCTCGATGTTGCTTTACTCTCTCCTGCATCTCACTGGCTACGATCTTTCACTCGACGAATTGAAAAACTTTCGCCAGTGGGGGAGCAGGACGCCCGGCCATCCTGAATATGGAGTGACGCCTGGGGTCGAAATGACGACTGGGCCTCTTGGTCAGGGATTTGCCACGGGCGTGGGCATGGCCATCGCCGCGACGCATCTCGCCGCGACCTACTCACCTGCGCTGTTTGATAATTACATCTACGCCATCGTCACGGATGGCGATTTGATGGAGGGCGTTGCCTCGGAGGCCGCCTCGCTGGCGGGGCATTTACAGTTGGGGAGACTCATTTATCTCTACGACGACAATCACATCTCGATTGACGGCTCCACCGACCTTGCTTTCACCGAAGACCGCGCGAAACGTTTTGAAGCCTATGGCTGGCATGTTCAAAAATTGGACAACGGCAACGATGTGGACGCGATTGACGTTGCGATCCAGGCCGCCAAAGCCGACCCACGCCCATCCATTATCATGTGTCGTATAATTATTGGATTTGGCTCTCCAAAGCGGCAGGGCACATCCAAAATTCACGGCGAGCCGCTGGGTGACGAGGAACTGAACGCCGCGAAAGAAAATCTCAACTGGCCGAAGGAACCGCGCTTTTACATCCCCGATGATGTGCTGGATTTTTACCGCGAATCAATGGAACGCGGACAGAAAAGCGAAGACGCATGGAAACAGAAATTCTCCGAATTTAAAAAAGCAGATCCCGAAAAAGGCGCGGAACTCGAAAGAAGACTCGCCGGGAAACTCCCGAAAGGTTGGGAGAAGAATTTCCCCGTCTTCCCCGCGGACGCGAAAGGCATGGCGACGCGCGCCGCTTCGGGCAAGGTGATCAACGCGCTGGCGCCGATCTTGCCAGAACTGATCGGCGGCTCGGCGGATTTGGCTCCATCGAACAACACCAAAATTGACAACGTACCCGCCTTTCAAAAAGAATCACCGCAGGGACGCAACTTCCACTTTGGCGTGCGCGAACACGCCATGGGCGCGGCGCTCAACGGCATGGCGCTCTTCGGTGGCATCATCCCCTACGGCGGGACGTTCCTCGTTTTTTCGGATTACAACCGCCCCGCCATCCGCATCGCGGCGCTTTCGCACATCCCGTCCATCTTCATCTTCACGCACGACTCGATCGGACTGGGCGAAGACGGTCCGACTCACCAACCCGTGGAGCATCTAGCCGCGTTGCGCGCCATCCCGAACCTGACAGTCATCCGTCCCGCGGACGCGAATGAGACCGTCCAGGCATGGAAGGCCGCGCTGGCGCGTCGTGACGGGCCGACGGTTCTTGCCTTAACTCGTCAGGCTGTTCCAACCTTCCAACCTTCCAACCTGCAACTTGAAAAAGGCGCCTACGTGCTGGTAACACTTGGCAAGAAAGTCCCCGATGTGATTCTGATGGCCTCTGGCTCGGAAGTGAGCCTCATCATGGACGCGGCGAGGAAACTCCACGAAAAGGGACACAGCGTACGCGTGGTGTCGTTCCCGAGTTGGGAATTGTTCGAGAAACAGGACAAGACCTATCAGGAGTCCGTGTTGCCGAAAAAAGTCACAACCAGAGTCGCCGTCGAAGCGGGAGTCAGCCTCGGCTGGGAAAGATTCGTCGGCTCGGGCGGAAGAGTCGTCTCCATCGAGCGGTTCGGCGCGTCGGCTCCGTATAAAGTCATCTATGAAAAACTCGGCTTGACCGTGGACAACATCATCGCGCAGGCAAAGTCTGTGATGCCGAAGAAGGCCGCGAAGCCGAAAAGCAAGGTCAAGAAGGCCGTGACCAAAAAGACAATGAAGCAGAAATGAGATGAGCGATACGACTGCTGGATTGATCGTTTCAGTGATCGGCGTCCTTGTTATGGTTGGGTCGGCCATGAACTGGCGAGTGGTGACGCATTCGGGCAAGTTGTTCAACGTGATCTTCGGCGACCGAATCGCGCGGATCGTTTATTTTCTTGTTGGATTGTTTTTGTTCGCGCTTGGCATCGGACAAATTCTTGGGATGGGCTGGCTTGGAGAATGACCAAATGAAAATTGCCGTCGCATGTGACCACGGAGGCTTCCCGCTGAAGGAGACGAT
>JAYRVQ010000339.1:0-2083 GCA_041918465.1 Anaerolineales bacterium | reverse complement strand
GGAAGAGGGATTTTGAAATTCCGCTCAAACATGGTGTACGGCAACCCTACGCCGAGAACGGCGGCCCCGGCGGATTTGCGCACGCGGCGCGTAACATTGGGCCGATTCTCCAGATCGCGCATGACATGGAGCAGGCCTGTCCCGAGGCATGGTTCATCAACTTCACCAATCCGATGATCCGCATCTGCGACGCGGTTAATCGTCACAGCAAAATCAAAGCCGTCGGTCTGTGTCATCAAATCTACGCGGGCTACGTCATGGTTGGCGTAGCACTCGCAAAGGATTTGAGCATCGAGATCCCGCCCGAACTGACGGGCTTGCATGCCGCCGCGGACCAATATGCCGCCCAGCAGATCGTCCGCCACCAGATTGTCCCGTTGATTGACATCCGCGCCGCGGGACTAAATCACTTCTCGTGGATTCTATCGATCACCGACCGCCGCACGGGCGAAAACTTATATCCGCTTTTCCGAAAACGCTTCTCCGAACTGGACCCGAAATTTGAACCGCTCACGAGGGACGTTTTCTCGGCTTTTGGCTGGTTCCCCGTTCCCGGTGATACGCATCTGTGCGAGTATCTGCCGTGGACGAGTGACCCCGTCACGAAGCCGTGGGAAAAATATGATATCAAATTGTACGATTGGGATTTCATGTCCGCCATCCGCGATTTCAAAACGGATCGTCTCAGCAAAATGGCGGACGGCGAATTGACCATCGAAGGCCTGCTGGATACCGACTCGGAAGGCGCGCTCGAAATGATCGAGAACGTGGCGGGCGGGACGACCCACTATCATCTCGCCGCCAACCTCGCCAATGTGGGGCAGATTGCCAATTTGCCATTAGGCGCGACGGTCGAGACTCCCGTCGTTGTGGACGGCGCGGGCGTCCATCCTGTTCACATGGGCGCGTTGCCCGAACCCATCGCGGAACTTCTGCGCCGCGAAACGATCGTCGCGCAGTTATGCGTCGACGCGGCCGCCGAAGGTTCGCGTGAAAAAGCCTTACAATGTCTCCTGCTCGATCCGGTCATCACGGATATTGAAACAGCGGAAAAAATTCTCGAAGATTATCTGACTGAGTACAAAACCTATCTGCCGCAGTTTTGGAAATAATCAGAAGAAATGGAATTAAGTGGAATCAGTACACAGATTTCACGGATCGGCATTTAAAAAATCCGTGAGTTCCGTGTAATCCGTGTAAAAAAATTGCATCCATCAATTCCCATTGTGCCAAAAATCGTAAATCTGAAATCCTAAATCGAAAATCGTAAATGTTAACCCGTCTCTTCCGCCAATCCAACATTCCCCGCGAATACCGCGCCAACTTCCTGCACCTCTACCTCGACATCGGCTGGTTCGGCATTCTCAGCGGTTCGGCCATCAACTTCCTTGCTGTCTACGCCGCGCGTCTCGGCGCGTCTGCCCTGCAAATCGGGTTGATCGGCGCGGCCTCCGCGTCTGTCTCCCTGTTAATAGCCATTCCCTCAGGCCGCTGGGTGGCGAAACGCAACACTGGCCTCGCGGTCTTCTGGTCATCGGTCTTCTACCGTCTCGGCTACGCGTTATTGATTCCCCTCCCGTGGCTCTTCAACGCGCAGGGACAGATCTGGGCGCTGATCGTGATCACGTTCCTGATGGCTGTCCCGCTCACACCACTGGGTGTGGGATTCAACGCGCTGTTCGCGGAAGCCGTCCCTACAGAATACCGCGCCCACGTGGCGGGCATCCGCAACATTGTGCTTTCAGTGGCGTTCATCGCCAGTTCCCTCCTCAGTGGCTACATTCTCGAATCGGTCGCGTTCCCCGCAGGCTATCAGATCGTTTTTGGGATTGGATTTTTTGGCGCGGCGATGAGCAGTCTTCATCTATATTTTGTCCGCCCGCTAAAAAAGGATCGTGCCCCGCTTCGCTCTGACCCTGAGCCTGTTTCCGCTCAACTGGCCGAGTCTTTCCGCGGCCTCACCTCCTCCCTCCGCCTCGACATTTTGCGCGGCCCCTTCGGCAAGGTGGTGGTGGTCATGCTTTTCTTCCACCTCGCGCATTACATTGCCAGCCCCATTTATCCGCTTTACAACGTCAACGTG
>JAYRVQ010000338.1:0-7534 GCA_041918465.1 Anaerolineales bacterium | reverse complement strand
GTACGAACTCGTGGTGGAAACGGCTGAACTCGGACGCCTGCCCGTGGTCAATTTTGCGGCGGGCGGCATCGCCACCCCCGCGGACGCGGCGCTGATGATGCAACTCGGCGTGGACGGCGTGTTCGTCGGGTCGGGCATCTTCAAGAGCGGCGATCCCGCCAAGCGCGCCGCGGCCATTGTCAAAGCGACGACGCATTTCCGCGACGCGGGCATCCTGGCCGAAGTGAGCAAGAACCTCGGCGAGCCGATGGTCGGGCGTAACGTTTCGCAAATGCCCGAAGGCGAGAAGATCGCGGGACGCGGCTGGTAGCAATTAGCGATTAGCAAGTAGCGCTTGGCAAAAAAACGCTAAGGGCTAATCGCTAACCGCTAAAGGCAAAAATGAAAGTAGGAGTCCTCGCCCTCCAGGGCGATTTTGCAGAACACATTGTCATGCTCAAGCGCCTCGGTGCGCAAGGCGTGGAAGTGCGTCTGCCCAAACATCTCGACGGTCTGCAGGGACTCATCATCCCCGGCGGCGAATCCACCACCATTGGCAAACTCGCGGTTGCGTATGATCTGATGGAGTCGTTGCGCGCCTTTGCCAACGAACACGCCGTTTGGGGAACCTGTGCGGGAGCCATCTTCCTCTCCAAAGACGCGCGCCGCGAACAACCCCTGCTCAAAGTGATGGATATCACCGTCCAGCGCAACGCCTTCGGCGCACAGGTGGATTCCTTCGAAGCCGACCTCGACATCGCCGAACTCAAGAAAGCCACCAACACAACGCATCCATATCACGCGGTTTTCATCCGCGCGCCGATCATTGAGTCTGTCAGCGGCGACGCGAGAATTTTGTCAGCGCTTCCCGATGGCCGTATCGTGGCCGCGCAGGAAGGCCATCTGCTGGCAACCTCGTTTCATCCCGAATTGACACAAGACTCGCGCTTCCACGAATACTTCATCATGTTGGCAAGTTGAAGGTTTAGGGTTGCAAGAAACCACAACGCAACGTTCAACTTTCAACGTTCAGCCTTCAACCCAAAATGAACATCCGCGCACTCGATCTGCTCGATCTCCCCACCCTGAGTCGGTATCGCAACGATGCCTTGTTGCTCGATTCCACGCGGGCGTTGACGCGCGGTAATCCCCTCGGCGCGGCGGGCTTTCTTTCGCATTTCAATCCCGCCCGTCACGTATACACCGCCATCGCAAAAGAGAATGGGGACTCCCTGCTCGGGAACGTGATCCACACTCCAGGCGAGACTTTCGCCCGACTACTCTACCTCGCCCCGATAGCGCATCTGACTCACCCGGGCCTGATCCCGCTCATTGAGAATCTCAGCGCCGAAGCCGGGACGTGGGGCGCGTTCCACGTCATCGCGGAGGTGGACGAAACCAGCGAGGCCTTCCCCGCGTTGCGTAATTCAGGCTTCTCGGTCTACGCGCGGCAGAGGATGTGGAACATCTCCTCGATAACGGAAGCAGGTCAAAGGTCCGCGTGGACGCGAGCGCGGGAGTTGGATTTGTCCGCCATCCAGAGTCTCTATCATCAGATCGTCCCGCCCCTCCTGCAACCAGTCGAGCCAATGCCGCGCCGCGCGTCGGGATTCATCTGCAACGAGGGAGTCAAGTGCCATGTCAACCTGTCGAGCGGGACGGAGGGCATCGTGCTTGCACCGCTGATCCACCCCGAGGCGGTGGATGTGGGGGCGAGCCTGTCTGCGCTCGTCAACGGACTGGCCAACCGCGGGACGCGTCCTGTGTATCTGTGTGTGCGCTCCTACCAAACCTGGCTTGAGCCCGTGCTCGAAGACATGGGTGCGCTGGCTGGACCGCGGCAGGCAGTAATGGTGAAACGCCTGGCGCGCGTCATCAAGGATGAGCAGGCAGTAAAGGCCATCCAGCCCGCGGGCGTGAGCGTGCAGCCTTCACGGGTGAGCCGGATCGAGGGGAAGAAACATCTATGAAACAGATTCTAGATCGGTACATCCTTTACATTCCCACCCTGTTCATCAAGCAATATCCCTATGCGTGGGTCGTCGCCATCGCATTGTGGAGTTGGCCTCTCAACATTTCGGCGGTACTCTTCCTGATCATCGCCTTGGGGATATTTTCCCTGCAATGGAGGGAGGCGGCGTGGGTCTCGGAAATGCGGCGACAGCATGCCCCCAGGAACGAAATATTTTATAAAGATCGCCTGCCTGTTCCAAAGCCGCGGGCTGTGCGAAATCTTGCCATCCTGGTGACGATCAGTGCGGCAACAGCATGGATCATTGGCGAACAACTGTCACTCAACTTCTGGCAGGCATTTGTCATGATCTCCGGGTTTGGACTCTTTTATCTGGATACGCGATTCTTCGGACCAGTGGCGATCTACATCGTGACCGGCGGCGGGATCGCCATCTACTACATTCCGGGTCACACCGACTATCGCATCTTCATCCGCTTCAACGAGATGGGACAGGTGGTACGGATGGGTCGCATCGAAACGCGACCCGTAACCTGGTCTGTCATCTCCCGCGACCGCGATGCGAAGAGCGGCGTCCTGCTCGTACCGCGTTACGCCAGGGGCTTCACAAGAGTACTGGATGGAGAAGTCCTGCTCACCCCCTCAAATGTGGACGAGTTTCTCAAGCATGTCCCATCCACGCTGGTGACGAACAAAATCTAGCGCGGCTTCGCAAGAATCAGCAACGAATAGCCCCCAAGAATCCGCGCCGCAAGGCGCGGATTTATTTTTCCAAGTGCGCGACGCGGCAGATTAGCAAGGACGGTGCGCAAGCGGCGTTGGTTCTTTTCCAACTCCAAACCGCCCGCGGTGAAAAACGAATCCGTCACCTCGTAGCCTGTGTCTTTCAAAACCGCCAGCGCCATCTCGGCATTGAACATGTGCAAATGTCCCACACTATAACGCGTCTTCATCAAACGCGCAGGACGCAGGACGCTCAACATCGAAAGATCGAGGGGGATGTGAAAAACGAATCGCTCCGCGTGCCCGCGCAGTTTTTCCAAAAACGATAAATAATTCGGGACATGCTCGAACACGTCAATGCACAACAGCAGATCGAAGCGCTTGTCTGTCTCCAACAAATCACCCAGAAAAAATTGAAGTCGCTCCTTTGATTTCGCCGAGCAAATTTCAAAGGCCTGCGGAGAAACTTCGTAGCCGAAAAAATCCGTCTCACGCATTTCTGCGTGGAGATGATTCAAAATCTCGCCCGCGCCGCATCCCACTTCGCACACTGCGGCAGGATTTAATCCCTGCTTGCGAATCATCTTCAAAATTTGCATTGCCTTCCACGGCGAGTCCGCCGCGTGCCAGTGCGGATTCTTTTTGAGATACTCGCCCGACTCGTATATGCTCATGCTTCGCTCCTCAAGAAATTCAACGCCCGCACAAATGACTCGACCATCTTCTCGATATTGATTTCCTCTGTGACGATTCGCAGGGACTCTGCTCCCATCTTCCTGAGTCGACTCACATCCGAAAGCGCCTCACGCGTGACCCGAACCAGCGCGCCGTAATCCTCGGGCGGAATCTGCCACCCGTTCCCCGCGCGGACGAGGTCATCCTGCGTCCCGTCCCCTTTCGCAACAATGACGGGGAGTCCGTGCGCCATCGCCTCCTGCACAGCCAGTCCGCCCGTGCCTGGAAGAACGAAGAGATCAGCCTGTGAAAAGTACGGCGTCAACTCCGCTCCATGCTTCGCCCCGACAAATTCCGCCGCGGGATAGACTTCCTTCGCCAACGCTTGCAATTTTTCCCGCTCAGGCCCATCGCCAACGATGACGAGGCGAGGAGAAAATTCCATTTCTGCACAAGCACTAAGAAGCCAGTCCACACGCTTGCGAGCTTGTAATCGTCCAACGAAAATAATGGATGGCCTGTCGAAGGTCGAAGGTCGAAGGTCTGGGGTGGTCATCGGTTTCGGCGCGACAGAATTATGCGCCACAAAAATCTTCTCGCGCGGGAAACCAAGCGCGGCATACTCATCCGCGCCGCGTTGACTGTAGGAAAGCATCGCATCAAATTGATTCACAAAGCGCGACCATACCCCCCTCCGTCTCCCCCAATGTTTTTCAAAAATGGGGGGAGTGCCCCAACGGGGCGAGGGGGGTGGCGCTCCCAATCCCCAGCCAATCACTTTTCTTCCTCGAGCGTGCATCCACTTCACAGCGGACGAAGTCGCAAGGTAGCGCGGATTGGCTTCCATAATGAGCGCATTGGGATTCCAATCAGCCAGCCAGTTTAAAAACCCTTTTTGATAGCAGAGATAGAATGCACCTCCAAACAAATGAACATTCTCTCCTAATTTGTAGTTCGCAATCTGTAATTTCCCCGCCTTGACACTTTCCTCCTCTCGAGCCATCCCCGCGAAGAGACTCATCCCATCCTCGCACGATTGCGCCAGCAAATCAAAAAAGGGGACGCGGTAACTTGGCAACACGCGTTGCTGTAATCCAAGCCGACCAGGGAATTTATTAATTACCAATTATCAATCTCCAATTACTGTACATGCGGCGCTGAATATGAGGGCGATTTGTGGACATGCACCACCTTCCACGCGCCATCTAGTTTGACAATGACGCGCGTCTCATTGTGTGCGGCAACTCTGACGCCGTCCGTGGTGGATGTGCTGACGAGAAGCGTGTAACTCGCGACGGCACAATCGCCATAATACTGAATGAGCAGGTTGGAGAGGTCGAAGCGCGTCCTGGCTTTCTCGCCCTTCGCCTCGGCGCCGAAGACCGTCCCGCGCTCGGCATTGGCGGCCATCATGAATTCGTGGAAGGGCAAACCGTCAATGCGGTGCGGCGTGACCCACCACTCGTAAAGTGTCAGATCGGGCGAGGTGGTTTCGTGGTAACTCGCCACATCGTTTTCGTTAATACCCTGCAAGTGACGGCGCAAAAAGGTTTCGATTTCATCCATCTTCTTTCCTCTTTCATCTTTCGTCCAGCAATACCTTCAAATATTCATCCACCATCCGATTCACGCCCAGTGCGGACTCAGCGCGGGCGCGCGCAGCCTGACGGAAACGCGGCTGGTCGGACAGGATTTCTGTCACTGCCTCGGCTAGGGCAGAGATGTATGGCGTTTCCAACTTCCACGGGTTCGCGCCATACGGGACAACGCGCCCTGCATCAGTGCCAACGAGTTCCCTAAGCGAACCCGTTTCGAATCCCGCGACGGGGAGTCCGCAAGCCAGCGCCTCGATGACCGAGTTCGGGCAGGGAGGATTTACTTCGGCAGAATACAAAAAATGAGAGGAGCGCGCTAGAAATGGAATCTGTTCACGGGGAAGTGTGCCGAGAAAGTTCACAGGGACTTTGCTTGAGCGAATGACTTTCTTTTGAGTCGCTTCATCCACGCCGCCCGCGACAACGATTTCCACAAATTGACAGTCGCTTCGGAAGTGACTGTCAATTTGTGGGAGTTTCTCTGCCAACGAGACAGCATGGAATAGTCCACTGTCCAGGCCGCCTTTGAGATTGCCCTCCAGCAAAAGGATGCGGACGCGGTCCGCGGGGCGTTCGTGCGCGCCGTCGGGAGAGTAGGCTTGCAAGTCTACGCCGTTGAGGATCACTGTGGCAGGGACTTTTGCCACACCGTACCAATCTTCCCACCATTTGCGGATGAATTGACTCTGGTAAACAACGCGGTTCGCGAAAGTTTTTCGGATGAACGCCAACACGAGATTGCCGTACTCCGCCCGGACGTGGTAGCGGATTCCCGTCCAGCGGACGCGTTGTACCCAGTTGACTCCGTCCAGGCGCTGGACGATGCGCGTCCCGCGGCGTTTGGCCTTCCATAACGGAAGCAGGTTGCGGGTCCCCGCGAGAACGAGGAGGGCGTCAGACGCGTCGTCGGGATCGTTGGTCACGTCAATGCCACGAGCCGCGAGTCCCGCCTCGAATTTGAGTCGAAATGATGCAACACCACCCGTCCCCTCCACGCGCGGGAAAATGCAGATTTTAGGCATGGGGGTATTATATTATGGTATCCTTGCCTTATTCCACCCCGCGGAGCAAAGCATGTACGTTGCCATCGAAGGAGTCATCGGCGTCGGCAAGACTACGCTGGCGCGCTTGTTACAACCCGCGTTCGACGCGGAGATTCTGCTCGAGGTGTTCGAGGAGAATCCGTTCCTGTCTGATTTCTATGGTGATCGGGCGCGTTACGCTTTTCAAACGCAGATATTCTTTTTGCTTTCCCGCTACCACCAGCAACGCCGCGGCGTAACGGAAGTGGTGACCGCAGGCAAAAACCTGCTTTCGGATTACACCTTCGCCAAGGACGCCCTCTTCGCCCGCATCAACCTGCAGGGCGATGAGTTGGAAATGTATCGCCGCGTGCATGAGGCGCTGGCGGAAAAAATTCCGCTCCCCGATCTACTCGTCTACCTGCGCGCTGACACGGACGTGCTGATGCAACGCATTGCCCTGCGTGACCGTCCATATGAGCGCAATATGGAACGCGGTTACATTGACGAATTGAACCACGCCTACGAGGAATTCTTCTCCGCTTCCTATGATCACGTCCGAGTGCTGACGATCGAGACGAACAATATCAACATCGTGCAAAACCCGGAACATTTGAAACAGGTTGAAAACAAGATCCGCGAAGCATTGGGCATCACTCCCTTCCAGCCCAGTTTGCCGATGGGAAAATAATGTGGTCTCGGTACGGCGGCGATGGTCGAGTAGAACGAAGTTCGTATCGAGACCTGCCGCTACTCGACCACCGTAAAACGGAGCAACTATGCGCGTCACACGCGAAACCCTAATCAGACTCGCGAAGGAAAACGCCAAGACCCGCGCCTTCGACAATAAGGACATCGTCGCGGCCTACCTGATCGGTTCGCTTCTCAACGAAGGACAGGAACCCTTCCTCGGCGGGCTGACTGACATCGATCTCGTTTTCGTCACCGCGGGCAAACCGCCGCGCACGCGCGAGATCGTCAAACTCACGGGCGACTTCCACCTCGACATCACATACCACGCCCGCGCGGAATACAACCCCGCCCGCGAACTGCGAGTCAACCCGTGGCTCGGCACCGAGATATACAACCCCATGTTGCTCTACGAACGCGAAAAATTTTTCGATTTCGTGCAAGCCGCGGTGCGCGCGGGCTTCGAGTTCCACGCCCCCATGCTCACCCTCCAGCGTTGCCGCACACTCCTCGCCCACGGACGCGGCATCTGGACCGACCTGCTCGAAACGGGCGACACTGTCGGCCCGAAAGACGTGGCTCATTACCTGAAAGCCATCTATCACGCGGCCTGCGCGGTGGCGGAACTGAACGGGAATCCCCTCGCCGAGCGGAGACTCCTGCTCGACTTTCCGACGCGCGCCGAACAGGCGAATCGTCCGCAAATGGCGGCGGGCCTCACGGGACTTTTAGGCGGCTCCCGTCTTGAAAGCGGAATCCCCACGGACTGGTTCCCCGCCTGGCAAAAGGATTTTCTCGCCGCGGCCCAAAGCGGCAAAGCGGACGCGCGCATCCACGCGGCGCGTATAAATTATTATCTCAAGGCCTGCGAGTCGATG
>JAYRVQ010000337.1:0-2310 GCA_041918465.1 Anaerolineales bacterium | reverse complement strand
GGCCCGCCGCCCGACGCGATTTTTTCTCCCTTCGATGTTACCTCCGCTTCCACCCGTACCCCTTCCGCGTTTCCCCTGATTTTCACCTCCACGGTCAGTGACTGCCCATCCAAATCGGGCGCCAACTTGAGTGACTCAACACTGACCTCAGGCACGACTTCCAACCAGACTGTTTGCCAAATCCCAGAAATGGGCGTGTACCAAATCCCCTTTGGATTTAGCACCTGCTTCCCGCGCTGTTGCAATCCCGTGTCGGTTGGATCCCACACGGAGACGAGCAGTTCGTTGTCACCGTCCACGAGCGCGTCGGTGATGTCGAAGGTGAAGGGCAGATATCCGCCGCGGTGCGAGCCGATGAGCGCGCCATTTATCCAGACGGAACATTCATAATCAACTGCGCCAAAATGGAGCAAACTTCGTTGCCCTGTTTTGACCACAGAATTTGAAAACGTTCTGCGATACCAGAGTCGTTTTTCGGGCAACAACGGTTTCTGGACTCCCGACAACAACGACTCCACAGGATATGGAACGAGAATCTTCCCATCCCACGTTTTCGGCACGGGACTTTCGTTCAAGAGGATGGCGTAGTCCCATTCGCCGTTGAGATTGACCCATTCAGGCCGCGTCATTTGCGGACGCGGGTATTCGGGGAGCGGAATGGGACGGTTGGGTTCCCAGCGCGTCTTCATGCGTTCACCCATACGATCATCGTCGATTCGCCGCGGTTGCCCCAAAGATGGTAGGGGATGAAGGTGAGGGGATGGCCGTCGGTGGATTGTCCTTCGATCTTCATGATGCCGCCGAGCAGGGACGCGTCGAAGATTGGTTGGAGGGACGCGGTGTCAAGTTTGATGTTGAAGATGTCCATATTGGGGTTGTCCGTACTTTCGAGACAATAGACCAGCGGTCCGCGTGTGATGGCGACTTTGTCCGCGTGTCCTTTGACTTTGGGATGTGCACGGCGGAGTCGGATGGGCATGTCGAAGGTGAGTTCAAGCAGGTCGGAGGGTGACCAGGTGCGGGTGAGGGAGATAAATGTACTTTCTTGTGGAGCGGGATGGTATCCCGCTGAATTGTCTTTGTGCGGAATGCCATTCCGCACCACATCTTCACCATTAATTTTTACTTGTGGGTTTTGACTCCACGATGGCAGGCGGAGGTAGACAGTGAATTCGGCGGAAGATTCAATTTTGATTTGCGCGTTTCCATTCCACGGGAATTCGGAATGAAGTGCGATCTTGGCGAAGTCGGTTTCGTGTTGGCTGGAGATGTATTGGTGAATCCAAAGTTCGTTTTTATTGAACAAATAAATATACTTCCCCAAATCCGCCCAAGTGCGGGAGAGATTGGAGGGACAGCATGGAATGGCGTACCAGGGTTTGCGCGTCACGCCGCCGTTGCAGGTGAGGGGATTGTTGTAGAGGTAGGTGGTGCCGTCCATGCCCATGCCGACGGCCGCGGCGTTGTAGAGTTGCCACTCGAACAGGTCGCTGTATTGGGCGTTGCTTGTCAGTTGCGCCATCTCCCAATTCCAGAATATGCTGGCGAGGGCGGCGCAGGTTTCGGCGTAGGCGTATTCGGGGTCGAGTTCGTAGTCGTTGCCGAAGCCTTCGAGGGCGGGGAGAGAACCGATTCCGCCCGTGACGTACATGCGACAATCTACCATGTGCTCCCAGGCGCGCTCCAACGCAGGGACGAGGGTCGCGTCGCCCGTTTCACGCGCGAGCATGGCGATGGCGGTTTCGAGATACGCAAAGCGGACAGAGTGGCCGACGGGCACGGTCTGATTGCGGACGGGCGCGTGTTGCTGAAAATATTTTCCGCTCAGCGCGTTGATCTGCCAGCGCAGGGTCGCGTTCCACGGTTTCTTGGCGGCGTTGCCTGGCGGGAGTTGGAAGGGCTTGAACTCGGGATGCGCGGCGAGATATTCCTGTTTCTTTTGCTTCACAAATTTGCCGCGCGCTTCCACGCTGGCATTTTGTTTTAAGAGCGAGAGGGCGAAGAATGGATTGCGTCCACGTTGCTCGATGAATTGACGCGCCATTTCCAAATAGGATTTCTCATCCGTGACTTCGTACAGCCGCAGGAGCGCGATCTCAATCTCTTCGTGACCTGGGGTGTGCTTCGCGTCCTTGCCGCGGAAATCGTCCACGATGCGGTCGGCGGCGCGGCGGGCGATGTCGAGCAGGTCGGTGCGGGCGGTGGCTTGGAAGTGCGAGACTCCCGCTTCGATGAGATGCCCGTGGCAGTAGAGTTCGTGTTAGATCTGGAGATTCGTCCAGCGCGTGTTTGGGAAGTGGATCTGGTTGT
>JAYRVQ010000336.1:0-1502 GCA_041918465.1 Anaerolineales bacterium | reverse complement strand
GATCGTTCCCATTGGGATTCCAACCATCGGTGAAGTATTCTTGGTTTTGGTCACCAACTTCTAATTGCTAATCGCTAACTGCTATTCTTATGCAACCCTCCAACCTTCAACCTTCAACTTTAAACATCCTTGTCCTTGGAGCGGGCGCCATCGGGACGTATATCGGCGGCTCCCTCGCGCTCGCGGGAAACCGGGTCGTCTTTGTGGAACAGCCTGCGGTGGCCGAAGAACTTCGCCAGCGCGGACTGCGTCTCGACCTGACGATTGATGAAAGAAGAAAGACGAAAGATGCATTTTTGCTCCAACCGTCTTCTTTTGTCATTGCAGGTTCGCTCGAAGACGCGTTGAAATTCTGGCCGTTCGATGTTGCCATCTTTGCTCTCAAATCTTTCGATACTTCCTCTGCATTGGAAGGGATGAAGCCTTTCGCCGAAAAACTTCCGCCAATACTGTGCCTCTCCAATGGCGTGGATAATGAGTCTCTTATTTCTCAGGCGATTGAAATGGACAAAGTCATCTACGGGACAGTCACCTCCGCAATCGGTCGCCGCGCGGCAGGCGACATCGTTCTGGAACGCTTGCGCGGCATCGGCATCGCGGACGGGCATCCTTTGTCTGCCAAACTCGTCTCGGCTTTCAACGCGGCCTTTCTTAACGCGCAACTCTTCTCCGACGCGGCCGCCATGAAATGGTCGAAGATGCTGACCAACCTGATCGCGAATCCCGCCTCGGCGATTCTGAATATGTCCGCCGCACAGGTCTTTGCAGACAGGCGACTCTACAAACTGGAGATCGAAATGTTGCGCGAGTGTCTCGCTGTGATGGAAGCGCAAAATATTTCTGTTGTGAACCTGCCGGGTACGCCCGTCCGCGCGCTGGCGCTCGCGGCGAGACTTCCGTTGTGGTTGTCGAAACCGCTTCTCGGTCGCGCGGCGGGAAGCGGACGCGGCGCGAAAATGCCGTCGTTCCACATTGACCTTCATTCTGGCCGCGGCAAATCCGAAGTGGAATATCTGCATGGCGCGGTTGTTCGCGCAGGGAAGAAGGCGGGCGTGCAGACGCCTGTCAATAAGTTATTCACCGAAACTTTGCTGGCTTTAACAAACAAAGAGATACCGCTTGAAGAGTTCGCGGGAAAGCCGGAGAAATTACTGGCTCGACTAAAATAGTTCTCCGCGTCCCATGGATCATATGGCAAACAAATTCAAACTCACTTCTTCCTCTCCCACCGTTCAACTCCACCTGCCCGATGGACGCGCTCTCACGGGTCCGCGCGGGGCGAAGGTGGGGGACTTCCTCGAAGCGGTAAAAAACGATTTTGACGCGCCCATCGTTGCGGCGGTGGTCAACAACGAACTGCACGAGTTGACCTATCCCATCGAGATCGAAAGCCGCGTCCAGCCCGTCACCATGGACACTGCTGACGGCGCGCGCATCTATCGTCGCTCGCTGGTCTTCCTGCTCGAAATGGCATTTGCCGAACTTTTTCCCAAAGCCAAACT
>JAYRVQ010000335.1:0-6450 GCA_041918465.1 Anaerolineales bacterium | reverse complement strand
TATTGCGTCCCAGGTTCGCTCGAAGCCTACTACCAGGAGGCGGGACGCGCGGGACGCGACGGTCAGCCCGCGCGCGTCGTCCTGCTCTACGATCCGCAAGATCGCGCCTTGCAGGAGTTCTTCATCCAAAGCAGTGTCGTCTCGCCCGATGAGTTGCAGTTGCTCTATCGCGCCCTCGGCAACGCGGACGGTGAAATCTGGATGACAATCGAAGACTTCCAGCGCCGCACCGAATTGCATCCCGTCAAAATCAAGGTGGGACTCGCCGAACTGGAACGCGTCGGCGCGCTCGAACATCTCGGCGACGACAACGTGCGGATGTTGTTGCGGCGCGGGGTGTGGAATCCATCCGCCGTCCAGCAAGCCGCGGCACAGAGCAAGGAGCACACCCGTCACCGCACCGAGCAACTCGACCACATGATCGCCTACGCCGAGTCGAATGCCTGTCGCCGCCAAATCGTACTGAAACATTTCGGCGACACTGGCACTGTGGACGCGCCCGTCTGTTGCGACAACTGCGAGACGAGGAAATCCATGCCAGAGGGTGTGGCTGGAAATGTGGAGCAAATGTCTCACGCCGAACGCGCCGCGCTTGTGATTCTGGATTGCATCCGCCGCGTCAAAATTAAAGTAGGGAAAACCAAACTCGCACAAATTCTACATGGTTCCAAAGCGCAGGACATTCTCTCGTTCCACCATGACAAGAACGTGTATTACGGAAGATTGGCGGTAGTCAAACAAAGCGACATCGAAGGGCTGATCGAGCAGCTGGTGGACATGAGATACATCAAGATTATCGGCGGCGAATACCCCATCCTTGCGCTGACGCCGCGCGGCGAACACGCCATCCAGCAAAAAGAAAGCATCACGTTGAAACTTCCGAAGTCTTTGCAATCGTCGGAAATCAAAAAAGCCAAAGCCAAGCTCGAAGCGGGCGGAACGGTGGAATACACCGCGCAATTGCTCGCGCGCGGATTGACGGTTGACAAGGTCGCGCGTGAACGCGGTCTGACGACGATCACCATCTACAATCATTGCGCCAAACTCATCGAAGCGGGCAAACTCGACGTGAACCAGGTGATCCCCAAGGATGTGCAGGAGAAAATCGAAAAGGCGATTCAAAAAGCCGACTCGACCCAGTTCCTCTCCTCCATCAAAAACCGCCTGCCCGAAGAGATCACGTATGAAATGATTCGCTGCATCCTCGCGGCACACGGCAGTACCGCGAAATTTATTTCGCAAAGTGGCGACATGAATGTCGCGGTACTTACGGAACACGCACCACGCATCACGGATCCCATCACCTCCTTCCTCTCCTCCTCCCACCCCCGCCCCATCAAAGGTGGTTGGAGCGCAGGCTTCGCCCTCGACTTTCACAGCGGCTTCAAAGGCGCGGACTGGAATCGCAGCGGCATCGGCGATCTCGTCTATCGTCTCAAATACGAATCGGACGCGTCGGCTCTCCCCAAACTCATCGAGCAGACTCGCCATCTCTTTGCCGCGCATCCCGAAATGACCCAGTTCGAGATCATCGCCCCCGTGCCATCCTCCACGCCGCGTGAGTTCAGCCCCGTGCATGAATTTTGCAAAGCGCTCTCCGCCGCGCTCAGCAAACCCATGCAAACCTGCGTCATCAAAACGCGTCTGACCAAACCGCAAAAGGAAATGCAGACCCTCCCGCAAAAACGCGACAACGTCGCGGGCGCATTCGCGGTGAAGGGTGATATAAATGGTAAAAAGATTCTTCTCGTGGATGATCTCTTCGACTCAGGCGCGACGCTGGAAGAAATCACCAAACTCCTCCTCAAACTCAAAGCCGCTCACGTCAACGTGTTGACCCTCACGCGCACCATTCACGCCGACGCGTAGGGTTGTAGACAGGTACACACGTAAACAGGTAACTTGTAACTCGTATCTCGCAACTCCTATCCTGCACCTTCTATCTTCTAACATGCACCCCGACTCCCTCACCCTGCTCCTCCTTTGCTCCCAACTCGGATTGGACGATGACTCCGTCAAGCCGCTGACCCTGCGCGAATGGAATCCCCTCGTGCGGAAAATGCAAGCCGCCTCGCTCCGACCCTCCAACCTGCCGCGCCTCTCCGACTCTGATCTCCGCTCGAAACTTGACCTCGACGAACAACTCGTAACTCGTATCGCGTATCTCCTATCCCGCGAGATTCAAAGCAATTTGAAACGGCTCGAATCGTTGGGCATTTTCCCCCTCACCCGTGCTGACTCGGACTATCCCGAAAAATATCGCTCGCGCCTGAAAGACTCCGCTCCTGCCGTGTTGTTCTATGCAGGAGAAAAAGCCTTGCTCGGCCAGCCCGGCATCGCCGTGGTCGGCTCGCGTCACCTTGATGAGGCGGGACAGGAGTGCGCCAAGTTCGTGGGCAACGCGTGCGGACTGTCGGGGCAAGTCTTGTACTCGGGCGGGGCGAAGGGCGTGGACACACTCAGCATGGACGCGGCGCTCGACGCGCGGGGAACCGCTGTCGGTGTGCTAGCGGACAGCTTGGAGCGAGCCGCTAAAAGTCAGAAAGAAGCGTTGAAGCGCGGCGACCTGTGCCTCGTCACGCCGTACAGTCCCAGCGCGGGATTCTCCGTCGGCGCGGCGATGGGGCGCAATCGTCTCATCTACTGTCTCGCGGATCATGCCATCGTGGTCGCATCCGACGCGGAGACGGGCGGCACATGGGCAGGCGCGACCGAGACGCTCAAGAACAAGTGGGTTCCCGTGTTTGTGTTGGAGCATGAAGAAATGCCCGAGGGAAATAAATTGCTGTTGCAAAAAGGCGCGCTGGCGTTCCCCCATCCGTTCAAGGAATCACCGGTTAAGTTGGCTGAATGGATGAAAACGAAAGCGGCAAGTTTGCCAGCCGAACCCAGCCAGCCGAGTTTGTTTTAACATCGCGCCCATCATTACAGCATCACCAAAATCTGCCCTGCGCGGCATATATCTGGTATAGGATATAAATTTTATCCGGCTATTGTGCACCATTTGATAATCAAACCGCCCTGGCAGAATACTGACAGGGTGATTTTTGTTTTAGGAAAGTATAATTTTGCATGGATTAGAAAAAGGCGATCATCAAATTGGGATGATCGGCATGAAAGGGAATTAGCTTTGAAAATATTGTGTCGAATACGAGAACATCCAGGGGTTGGCCTGATCCTTTTGGCCTATATTGCCTTCATTGCATTGGGAATGCCAGACGGTTTGCTGGGAGTGGCATGGCCTTCGATCCGGGCAGGCTTTTTAATCCCGTTGGACGCGATGGGCGCGTTGCTTGTCGCATCCACAAGCGGTTACTTGACTTCAAGTTTTCTCAGCGGGCCACTGATTACCCGTATGGGTGTGGGCCGCGTGTTGATCGTCAGTTGTATCATGACCGGGTCAGCCCTGATCGGCTATACCCTTGTACCTGCCTGGTGGATGATGGTGTTGTTGGGCACCGCCGCGGGACTGGGAGCAGGCGCGATCGATGCAGGACTCAACACTTACATCGCGTCTCATTTTGGCGAGGGTTTGATGCAGTGGCTACATGCCAGTTACGGCATCGGTGTGACACTTGGCCCAATCATCATGACCCTGTCATTGACCAACCTGAACTCGTGGCGGGTCGGCTACAGCGTAGTGGGGGGATTCCAGTTCGCGTTGGCGGCCTGTTTCATCCTGACCCTATCCATGTGGAACCGAACCAGTGAAATGACCGAAAGCAAGAAAACCAAACGCCTGACAGATTACAAAACGCCCATGCGTGAGACCCTGCGACAGTTTCTAGTATGGCGTAGCGCCCTGCTGTTCTTCCTGTATACCGGGGCCGAGGTTTCCCTGGGTGTATGGACATACACCCTGCTCACCGAAGCGCGCGGTGTACCTCCAAGCGCGGCCGGATTGTGGGCTGGGAGTTACTGGGCAACGTTCACAATTGGGCGAATTCTGGCTGGCCTATATGCCAGACGTGTGGGCGTCAATTCCCTAGTGCTTGGCAGTCTGATAGGAGCCATACTGGGTACAGCCCTGTTATGGTGGAATCCCCTCGGCGCGGTAAACCTGATTGCCGTAGCTTTGATCGGTTTTTCAATCGCGCCCATTTTTCCAGGCCTGGTCTCCGGTACCAGCCAACGGGTGGGCGAGCAGGATGCCGCCAATGCGATCGGGATGCAGATGGCCGCGGCAGGATTGGGAGGGGCGATCATCCCCAGCCTGTTGGGAACACTGGCCAACCAAATTTCGCTGGAAGTGATTCCCATTGCCCTGCTGGCGTTGTTCGTGATCCTGTTCGGTTTACAGATGAAAAATATCAGGCCAGCAATTCCGCCCCACGGGACGCGCATGTAACGTAAATTTCCGGGTGAAGCCCTGTCTCCGCTTCATAGCGGTTTGCGAGTGATTTGGCGAAACGATCAACAAATTCATTCGCAACCAGATTTACCGTGCAACCACCAAAGCCCGCGCCTGTAAGACGCGCACCATAACAGCCTTCAAGCGACTGTGCAATGTTCGCCATCACATTCAATTCGGGACACGAGACCTCGTACAGGTCGCGCAGGCTTGCGTGACAATCATCCATCAGCCTGCCAAAGTTTTGGACGTCTCCCGCTTCAAGCAACGCCTCAGCCTGGTTCGACCTCCCAATCTCCTCCACCACGTGACGCGCTCTCTTCTCTACCTCAGCCGGAAGTTTTTTCGCCAGCCGATCAAACGCCTCCACGCTGACATCGCGCAGAGATCGGATGTCCGGCAGATCCTGTTTGAGCAGGCGGACTGCCTGCTCACATGCGTCGCGACGTTTGTTGTACTCGCCTGATGTAAGTTTGCGACGAACGGTAGTGTCGGCGATAATGATGGAGACATCTTCCGGCAAGGGAATGGTTTTCCAATCCAGCGAACGGCAATCGAGCAGAAGCAACTTGTTTTCCACGCCGCAGGCGGACGCGAACTGGTCCATGATACCGCAGTTGACGCCAACGTATTTGTTCTCGGCTTTTTGACCGAGCAGGGCGCGGCACATGGGAGGGAGCGTCCAGCCGCCAATTGCCTGCCACGCGACGAGGAACGCCAACTCCACCGAGGCAGAGGAACTCAAGCCGGAGCCACGCGGCACGTCTGACGCGAAGACCGCATTCATGGATACAACGGGCAGGTTCTCTTCGATGAGCGACCACATCACCCCGGCAGGATACAGTCCCCATTCGGGCAAGGAGGAGAGGTCGATCTGGGTCTTGTTCGGAATGGTTTCAGCGGAGAAAGAGGCTTGTTGGTTGAAGTCCACAGCCACGAGCATGGAATGAGGCGCAGTGGTCGGGGAGAAGGCAACGTAAGTGGCGCGGTCGATCGCGGCAGGCAGGACGAATCCGTCGTTATAGTCCACGTGTTCGCCAAGGAGGTTGACGCGTCCTGGCGCGCGGGCAATGTGAGCGGGCGCCTGTCCGAATTTTTCGTGATACCGGTTTGTGATTTGTTCAATAAGATTCATGGCAGCGGCATGATTCTTGTGTGACATGCGGTAACGCTATCTTTTCCAGGCCAGAAAAGCTTCCAACACTTTACGATTGATAAGAATATCGTTGCTTTGATGGTCGGTCAATTCGACATCAACGGCGGCAATGCCGTTATCCGAAGCCCAGTCGATCAGTTGACCGGTGTACTGGCATCCCGGATCGTTGACCGGCGGGTAAAGATACAGGCTCACAGCCGAAAGTGCGCGGGCGAGACTGTCTGATGCAGGGTCAGGTTCCGGCCTGCCGCCGGCAAAAATAGCGGACATGGCGCTGTGATAACTGATGAGCGCGTCCACGTGATTGTTGAGCAGGAAATCGCGCAGGGCTTGAGTCTCCGGTTCGGAGAAGGGAGCATCGCCCGCTGTCAACTGAAGATAATTGAAACAACCGGTTCGATCCCAATTTGCCTGCCAATACGAATCCCAGTTGCGGTTCAAGTCCACGCCGCGGGCGTTGGAGCGCCCGGCGGGGAGATTCAGGTAATCGTAAAATCCATCCGCGTTAAAGACGGGCAGAAGGTAAAGCGTAATTTCTTCAGGGACGGTGATACGCCCGGCTTTGAGATCGTCCCGAAGCAGATAAACCAGTGTGGCTGTATTCGATTCGTAGCCGCCGTGAATGGCGCCGATAATCATCCGGACAGTTGGTCCGCTTCCGAAGCGATACACTTCCAGCGGTTTCCCTTCAATGGTCTCACCGATGGAAAACACCTCTCCCTCGGGCGGCAGTGGTGTGGATGTGACGGCAGGTGTGGGCGTGGATGTCAGTGTAGGCGAGGGCGTGAACGTCGCCGTAGGAGTTAAAGTGAGCGTTGCGGTGGGCGTACTACTTGAGACAAAGGGAACCTTCAAGGCTGGCTGGCCAGATAAAACATTAATGGATATTACAAAGAGAACGAAAAAGACCACCGCGATCAACGCGCCGATGGCCAACCATCTG
>JAYRVQ010000334.1:0-2706 GCA_041918465.1 Anaerolineales bacterium | reverse complement strand
TAACGGATATAACGGCAACCAGTTGATTCGATACTTCGGCCCCGCGTACTCGCACATCAACTCGCGGGCACGGATGAGGTCCGCGCGGGAATCCAGGGAGAGCGTCATCAATTGCTCGATGATGGCATTGTGACGCGGCGATGAGGAATACTTCTCCGTCAGCGATTTCAGGTAGGCAAATTGCTCCTGCCAGGCTTCCAATTCTCCACGGACGGAGAGCGCGCCAAGAATGCCTTGTTTCAGGTGGCGGACTTCGTGAACGATGAGACTGAGCGCGTAGGCTTCATTATCCACTTGGTTGGGATGCAATTCGATATGGCCGAAGAGCGTCCAGCGCGCGCCAGTGGGCTGGGGGCGGAGTCCCACCTTCACTTGGCGCGTCCGCAAAAAGTCACGCGCGGCGCGGCCCTCGGGGCCAGTCGCTTCGAGACGGTCGAGCAAACCCGTCAGCCTGGAATCATTATCCATGAGGCAAGTATACCGCGCAGAGGGTGCGACGCACTTCACCCGAAGAGTTGTCCTCGGCGCTAGGTGCGACGCACACGCGCAAGCGCCATCGGGTAAAATACAGCCATGAACATTCGCCCTGTCAAACTTCCGCAAGACCTCGATGTGATGAACACCCTCATCCTGGAGGGCTTCGACTATCCCGACCACCCCGAGTGGAGCATCCAGCCCGACGAAAAAGAAGGGATGATCGACCGACTCAAAGGGATGAAGCGCATGTGGCCGATCCTGCAAATCCTGCGCGTCTTCTCGCCCGTTATGCGCGACGCGATGCGCGGCTTTATCGCCGAGGAGGATGGCAAGCCCGTCGGCCTGATGAATCACATGCGCGACAACAAAGAGCCAGAGTGGTTTCTTGCCAACGCGGCCGTCCTGCCAGCCTATCGCCGCCGCGGCATTGCTCGTCAAATGCTGGCGGCTATACAGAAAGATGTACGAGAGAACCGAGGAGGCGGCGTCCTGATTTTAGGCGCCATTGACCAGAATGTGCCGTCGCTCGAACTCTGCAAAAGCATGGGCTTCGAGATTTTCACCAGCATGGTCGAAATGGACATCGAGGCGGACGCGCCCGTCCCCGCGCCGACTCTCCCCAACGGTTGGATTCTCGCGCCGCGCTCGCGTTTCGACTGGCGCACACAATTCGAATTGGCAAAACGCATCACGCCCGAAAATGTGGCGCGCTACGAGCCACCCGTGGAACGACGCTTCCGCAGGCCGTTCTTCCGTTCTTTATTCGGAGTCCTATTTGAGAAAATGGGCGGATACAGTTCGAGACGTTACACCCTGCGCGCGCCCGATGGAAAAATCGTGGCTGTCAGCGGACTCTGGTTCCGAGTCAACAAAGGCGGCATGAACGACGCGGGTATTGACCTCGATCCCACCTACCCCGAGATGGCTCCCTTCCTCGTGGCACACGCCATCAGCACCATCCGAAGTCTCAGCCCAGGCCGCCGCATCGAATTCAGTTTCGAAAGTTGGCAACCCGCGCTGATTCAAGCCGCCGAGTCGCTGGGATGCAAAAAGCGTTTTGGCGCGCACCGTCTGGGGGTGAAACTCGAATGAGACCTGTCGCCATCCTCGGCATTGGCCAGACCAAAATTGACGAACACTGGGACAAGTCTCTAAAGGAACTCGCGGGCGAGGCGGCCTTTAATGCACTCAACGAAGCAGGCCTCAAGCGCGCCGACGCGCTCTTTGTCGGTAACATGCTCTCGCCCATCATCAGCAGTCAGAATCAACTTGGCACCCACGTCGCGGACTGGATCGGGATGTGGGGCGCGGAGGCAACGAAGATCGAGGCCGCCTGCGGATCGGGCGCGGCGGCGTTTCGCGCGGGACTGATGGCTGTCGCGTCGAGCGACGTGGAATCCGCGCTGGTGGTCGGCGTCGAAAAGATGACCGACAAGGCAGGGCATGATGTTACATCCGCCCTTGCCACCGCCGCGGACGCGGACTACGAAGGCGAGCAAGGCGTCTCGTTCGTGGGACTCAACGCGCTGGTGATGCGCCGCTACATGCACGAATATGGATGGAAGCACGCGGACTTCGCACCCTTTTCCATCAATGCGCACGCGAATGCCATGCACAACCCGAATGCGCGTCTGCACCAGAAGATCACCGTAGAGCAATTCGAAAAATCGAGCATGGTTGCCACACCCATCAACCTGCTGGACGCGTCCCCCATCGGCGACGGCGCGGCGGCCGCGATCCTTGTCCCCGCGGAAAAGTTGACGGGACATAGAATCGTCGTGGCGGGATCCGCGTCTGCGACGGATACCATCGCCGTCCACGCGCGCCGCGAGCCCATGTTCCTGTCTGCGGCGTACGCGTCATCGAAAAAGGCATACGAAATGGCAGGCATCGGCCCTGCGGATATTGATGTGTTCGAGTTGCACGACGCGTTCTCGATCATGTCCGCGCTTTCGCTGGAGGCCTGCGGATTCGCCGAGCGCGGCCAAGGGCCAAGACTCGGCCTCGATAACGAGATCAATCCCAAAGGTCGCGTGCCCGTCTGCACTCGAGGTGGATTAAAAGCGCGGGGTCATCCCGTCGGCGCAACGGGGATGTACCAGATCGTGGAAGTCATCCAGCAACTACGCGGCGAGTGCGGCGAAACCCAGGTGGCAGACGCAAGAATCGGCATGGCGCAGAACATCGGAGGCTCGGGCGCGACCATTTTGACCCATGTTTTACGGGTCG
>JAYRVQ010000333.1:0-2708 GCA_041918465.1 Anaerolineales bacterium | reverse complement strand
TCCATCTGTCTTGTGCAGGAACCAATCCTCCGTCACCGTCAGCCCGTCCACTTTGGTTTTGTTGATGATGGCATCGTGGATGCGGCACATCTCGCCGGTGTCCATGGTGATGGTGTTGGAATAGACGGGCAGGGACTTCTGCGCGGTGGTGCAGGGAATCCTTTGCGCAATAAGAGAGGATAGTTTACTGGGTCCGTTATTCTTGGCGGCATCGAGATACATCAGGGATAATCCATTCCAGCCAGCCTGTTTGTACGTATTGAGATTCTCGAGCATGCGCACGCGCGCATAGATGAGCGTCTCGAAGCGCGAGACTACGCCGGAAACCGGTAACAATACGCCGCGGGATTTCGGTTCTTGATAAACGATGGTCTGTCGGATGGCGGTCGCGCCGACATTTGCAACTGGAGCAGATTGCGCTTGCGCCGGTTGGGTCTGCCCGGGCAGGCCGACCGAAACGATAAAAAGGATGGCAAGCGCGGAAAGAACAATCTTTTGATTCATGGGTGCCTCACTCTACGGTCATCATAAATAATCCGACTGCAAAGCGGACAGGACTATAGTCCTCTCTTACAAAAATGAAAGTGAATTCCTGATATTTATGCAAACGTCGTCACAAAAAAATGAAACTCCGCTGTACGCGGAGTTTCATTTCGTGACATTTATTTGGAGTAAGCAGTCAAACGTCAGAAAGGTTAATAACCCTTAATGTTTCTCTGCAATTATTTCATCCGGTTTTTTCAACCATTCACTTAAATGTCCAGCGTGTTCCTCCTCATGCTCCACAAAAATCTCCACGAGATAGGCCACCGTGCCGGTCTCGCCCCAGGGAAAAATAAGCGGCTGTTGCACTTTTTCCTCAGGCAGGTCGCGTAATGCCTGCATGATCATCTCGTGTGTGCGTTCCCATTCGCGGCGGATGTGACTGTAGTCCAGCGCCTCGCGCGTCGAAACGGTGCGGGCGTTATATTCGTCCACGCCGCGCGTCGCAGACGTGACAAATGGTTTCCCGCTGGCGTGGGCGCGCAGAGATTCGATCACCGCGTCGTCCCATCCCGACATGTGCGCCAGGAACTCTTTGAGCCGCCAGTCCCGATAAATTTCCTTATCCAGGTGCGCCTCAGCCTGAGTCACCAGCGCCTTGAGCGCTTCGCGCCGGTGTTCCCAGCGCGCCATCAGAAATTGTTTTTCACGGGATGCCATGTATGAATCCTTTTGTGACAAGCGGATCAACGATACTGCGACAGCCACCACTCTTTGAGCGGAATCCCGCTCGCGGCCACCGCGCGGACGACTGCCTGCGTGTCAAACCGGACCCTGCGGAGGTCCGCGCTCCATCCGGCTTTTTCCACACGGACGAGAGCGTATTCGGCCCAGGGCAGGAGTGTCGGCGTATTACCCCCCGGCATGAAGGGTTCGAGGAATGCAATCCCCACGCTCCCTGGATTAATGATAACTTGCTGTCCGTGCTGTCGCACCATTTGGATGTGAGTATGTCCGCCTGCCAGAACAATTGCGGGCTGATTCGAGAAGAGAGCATCCATCGTTTTATCTGGTGTGGTAGACAGGATCAATTCGATATTTGACCGCGGCGAGCCATGGAAGCACAGCAATTTCAATGCGTTGCCAAGTTCCAATTCGTAGATTGGGCGGAAGGAGCGCAGGAAGTCAAAGTCCGATTCGTTGAGGAGTTCGCGGCCCCAGTCCAGGGCGGGCAGGAGCCCGGTGCCGATCTGGTAGTCGGCAGTCCGCGCCGGGTCCAGCAAAGCCGCGTCGTGATTTCCCAAAATGCAAATACAGCCCAGTCCGCGCAGAATATCCAGTGTTTCCCTTGGATGAGGGCCGAGGGTGGCCGCGTCGCCAAGGAAGATGATCTGGTCTGCGCCTTGTGCGCGGATATCGTCCAGCACGGCGGTCAGCGCGGGAACGTTACCATGGGTATCGGAAATCAAGGCGATTTGCATGCAGGGATATTTTACACGATTGCGGGGTACTTAATCCCAGCGGATTATGGCTTTTGAATATGGATCTCGCTGGGATTAAGTTCAACTTCCAGCTGGTCGCCATAGCGGATTTTCGGGATCTGGTAGGTGATGACTTCAACAAGCGAAGGGTTTTGAAAATGGGTTTTCTTTGTTTCGGGGTGGGGATAGTAGACCCAGCCTTCATATTCTTTTCCCTCAAACCTGACCCTGCACCTCGAGAACGAAAACGTTTCGGGTGGATGCAGGTCTGTCCATTTAACGAGCGGAAATGTAAATTCCGGCGCAGACAACTCAAAGGTCCACGGTGAGATCGAGATATTTAAAGTGCCGTTGAAATATCCGTACAAGTCCAGTCCCAGTTTTTTGAAGAAAGGTTTCTGCTTTTCAAGGGAACTGTACGGATAGTCCCGCGAGGGACGCGACGCAACCTGGTGCCCCTGCACGAGGCGGCCGGGTAATCGAATCCAATTGGATGGCATGATTCGATTCTACTGGAGGAGTCGGGAAATCGTAAGCGATTCACTCCGGGTCAGAGATAACGTTCGCCATTTCACGTTGACGTGCCAGGCGAGTGAGTGAAAACCAGATCAGGGTACAGAGCACACAGTAAGCCAGTGAAAAGAGCGACAGCAACTTCATATTTGTAGATTGGAACGCGTTCAAGAAAGCGCCATCCGGATTGAGCATGGTCTGGAGGAATGCCGCCGTGGCGGCGGCGAAAAG
>JAYRVQ010000332.1:0-4493 GCA_041918465.1 Anaerolineales bacterium | reverse complement strand
GCAGTCACGCAGGACTGCCCCTACTTCCATGCTCTACATTTCTCTTGCCCTCGTTCTCCTCGCGCTCTTCATCCTCTGGCAATCCTCGCGCCAGCAAAGGGACGCGGGCCTGCCCGGCGGACGCGTCATCTACACCGACACGCGCACCTGGGGTGCGCCGCTCGAGAAACCTCTCTACGACACCAAACTCGGATTGACGGGCAAACCCGATTACCTCGTCGAACAAAAGGAACAGATCATCCCCATCGAGGTCAAATCGGGACGCGCTCCCGAATCCCCGTACGACTCTCACATCTATCAACTCGCGGCGTATTGCCTGCTCGTGGAAAAAACCTACGGCAAACGTCCGCCCTACGGAATCATCCACTACCCGACGCGCACCTTTGCCATAGACTACACTCCCGCGCTCGAATCGTCCCTGCTCGATCTGCTAGCCGACATCCGCCGCGACGATACGCGCGCCGAAGTGGACTGTTCCCACGCCGAACCCACCCGTTGTCGAAAATGTGGATTTCGTTCCTCCTGCGACCAGAAGTTGACATAACTCCACACCCTCCGCCCTGACGGGCACCTTCGCGAAGCACACTGAAAGTGCCCCCAAATCCACAATAAAAATTTCTGTCTGCATCTGATCATCTGGAAGTGGATTTGGGGGAGGCAGGAGGGGGCAAAACTAGTATAATTGTTCTATATGCCCGAACCCTTCCTGCCCCAGCGTCCCGTTGTTGCAGTGCACCCCAAAATGCCTGAGGCACTCACGGAAGCCCGCGCCATTGCCGCTTTCTTAAAAGAAAAAGGCCTGGACGCGCCGACCGGCTCCCTGTACGACGAGAGCCTGCGCCGCCGCGTCAAAAGCGGGAAATTTGACCTGCTCATCGCTCTCGGCGGTGACGGGACCATGTTGCGGGCCGCGCATCTCTGCGCCCCATCGGGCGTGCCCATTCTGGGAATCAACCTAGGCCGGTTGGGATTTCTGATTCAGGTCGAACACAAGGAAAGTCGCAAATATCTCAACCAATTGCTTAATGGCAAAGCCTGGATCGAAAACCGCATGATGTTGCGCGTGGAACACATCCGCGCGGGAGAAAGTAAAAGCGTGCATCACGCGTTGAACGAGGTCGCTGTCAGCCGCGGACAGATTCTCCGTCCCGTGCGCCTCTCGGTGGACGTGGATGAACGCCTGCTCACCACCTACGTCGCGGATGGACTCATCGCCGCCACGCCGACCGGGTCCACCGCCTACGCGCTCGCGGCCGGGGGGCCGATCCTGCCTCCCGAATTGCGAAACATCCTCATCGTCCCGATTGCGCCGCATCTCTCTGTCGACCGCGCAGTCGTCTTGTCCGAAGGATCGTCCGTCAGCATCCTGATCCAAAGCGACAACACCGTCCTCAGCGTGGACGGGCAGGAGGCCATCATGCTGTCTGAGGATGACCACGTGGATGTGTGCGCGGACGAGTACACCGCGCAATTCGTCCGTTTCGGCAACCCTGGTTATTTCTATCGCAATTTGACCGCGCACATGAATCAAAATTCCATCTGACAACCACCAACCGTCAACCACCAACCGATGACCGAACTCACCTGCTACGTTCACCCCAATCGTCCCACGCTCCTGCGATGCAACAACTGCGAGCGTCCCATCTGCACATCCTGCGCGGTGCGGACACCCACCGGCTACCGTTGCAAAGAATGCGTGCGCGGTCAGCAGGCAAAATTCGATACCGCGTTATGGTCTGATTACGTGATCGTGTTCTTCACAGGCGCCATCCTTTCGGGCATCGCGTCGCTGTTGGTGTTGGCAATCACATCGTTCATCTGGTTCCTTGCCATTCCGCTTGCGCCGCTCGCGGGCGTGACCATTGCGAACCTCGCGCGGCGATTTGTCAAAGGGCGTCACTCGCGCTGGCTCAACCTGCTCTTCGGCGCCAGCATCATCCTTGGCGCTCTTCCCACCATCCTCGTCCTCGGCGTGGGCGGAGGCTTCCTCCTGTTCGCTACGGCGCAATCGGGAGGAAACTTCCTCTCCAACATTTTCGCCCTCGGTCCGTTGCTCTGGCAGATTGTTTACCTCGTCATGGCAACACCAGCCGCATATACCCAGTTCTCAGGCTTGTTTTTTAGAAGGTAACATGCTCACCGAACTTCGCATCCAAAACTTCGCCATCATTGATCGCCTCGAACTGAAACTCGGCGCGGGACTCACAATCCTCACAGGTGAGACAGGCGCGGGCAAGTCCATCATCCTCGACGCGGTGACGATGCTCATCGGCGGCCGCGCAGACGCGACCGTCATCCGCGCCGAGTCAGACGCCGCGTTCGTCGAGGGGACGTACGCCCTCAAAGGGTCCGCGAAAGAAGCGGTGAACGAGATCCTGAAACGCGAAGAATTGGATGACGATCCGAATCACGTGACGTTGACACGCGAAGTCCGCCGCGAGGGACGTTCCATCGCCCGCCTCAATGGTCGGACCGTGAGCCTGTCTCTGCTTCGAGAAGTGGGCGCGTATCTGGTGGACATCCATGGCCAAAGCGAGCATCTATCGCTCCTTGACCCGCGCGCCCATTTGGGTTTGCTCGACCGATTCGCGGATGTGAGTCCCCTGCTGGCGGACTACCGAAAAACATATCACGCGCTGATCGACCTGCGCCGCGAACTTTCTGACTTACGCACCGCGCAAGCGGACGCGACGCGACGCGTCGAAATGCTGACTTTCCAAGTTGATGAGATCGAAGCCGCGAAGTTAAAGAAGGGTGAAGACGAGGAACTGCGCAAGGAACGCGACCGACTCGCCAACGCGGAGTCGCTGGCGCAACACGCGCAGGAAGCGTTGACCATCCTCGATGAGTCCACGCCCGACGCGTCCGCCGCGTCGGATTTGCTCGGGCAGGCCGCGCAGGCGCTGACGTCGCTCGCCAAGACCGACCCGTCGAAAGCGGACCTCTCCGAGCGCGCCGACCTCCTGCTTGAAAATCTCACCGACTTGACGCGCGACCTGCGCGACTATATCGAAGAAATTGAATTTAATCCAAAACGGTTGGAGGAAGTGGAGGAGCGACTCAACCTCATCTTCCAACTCACGCGCAAATATGGCGGGAGCATCGAGGCCGTCAACAAGTTTGGCGCGGAGGCGCGGGCGCAACTCGAGACCATCTCCACCGCCACCGAGCGTATCGAGCAACTGTCCACGCAAGAATCCAAACTGCTCGAGAAACTCGCCGCGCAGGCCGCGAAACTTTCAGAGAAACGCAAACAGGCCGCGGAGACGATGAGCCGCGGCATCGAGACCGAACTCGACGACCTGAAAATGTCCGCCGCGCATTTTGGCGTGGACTTCCAGACGCGTCCAGACCCGAACGGCATCCCGCTCGCGGACGGTTCGCGCGCCGCCTTCGATCAATATGGCTTCGACCGCGTGGAATTCCTCGTGGCCCCCAACCCTGGCGAGGGACTCAAACCGCTGGCAAAAATCGCCTCGGGCGGCGAGACCTCGCGTCTGATGCTGGGACTCAAAAATGTGCTGGCGCGCGCCGATGAAATCCCCAGCCTGATTTTCGACGAGATTGACCAGGGCATCGGCGGACGCGTGGGATTGGTGGTCGGTCAAAAATTGTGGCATCTGGCGCGCAATCACCAGGTTTTCTGTGTGACGCATCTTCCGCAACTGGCGGCCTTCGGTGACCAGCACTATCAGGTGCAGAAACTCATCGAAAAGAATCGCACACTCACCCGCGTGGAAAAAATGGACGGCGACGCGCGTCTGCTCGAACTCTCGCAAATGCTCGGCGAGGTCGGCGAAGGGACGCTTCGCTCCGCGCATGAGATTTTACAGACGGCGCGGCAGATGATCAAAGAGAGCAAAAAGTAAGAGGAAAGAATTAATTTCGGCACGCGGCGGCGTAGAGGAGACCCGTGTGAATCAGTCGTCGGATGCGGGGCTCGGCATCCGACTGCTGATCTGTTTATGGGGAATTCGTTTGCGGAGAGACTAACCCTTGAGCACCTTCTCGATGGATTCCCGATGTTCGGCAAAATGCTCGTGCGTATCTCCAATGACAGAGGCCAGAAGCGGCGAACTTTGTGGATCTTCTGGATGTCGGGGCTTTAGCAACTCTTCAAACGGAGTTGCCATCAATCTATCCATCACGCGGGCATAGACGGTTTTCAACTCGCCCAATACATCCTCCACAGAGCGATCCCTGTTCCGCTCCAGCAGGATTTTGTTGATCGCGTCGAAGTCCCATTCCGCGGTGACTTCGGGCGCAACGCCGAGAATCTCGTGATTGGGACGGTTGTCCATGTGATAGCCGAGCAGGATGTTCATCCATTCTGTGATGTGCGCGAGATTATCTTTAGGCGACCATCCGCCTGAATCGGGCGAGGATATTTGGGACGCGTCGAATTTCGCGATCGTGTCCATAAGGAGCCTCCATTCACTCTCGATGCGAGAAAGTAATTCCGCCGTGTTTTTTGGATTTTCTTCGCTCATTTG
>JAYRVQ010000331.1:0-2582 GCA_041918465.1 Anaerolineales bacterium | reverse complement strand
TATATTTCAGAGACACAGGGCAAGGGCGCCTGGTTACGTGTGGTGATGGGCGAGGGGAGAAAACGTCAGATTCGCGAGATCGGCGCGCTGTTGGGACTGCCCATCGTGAGAATCGTCAGGGTGAGAATTGGCTCATTGCGGCTGGGCAATCTCAAGTCCCGCGCGTGGCGTTTTCTGACTGAGGAGGAGGTCGATGCGTTGAAGCATCCCGAAAAAGAGCGGTCTCCGCAGGCAAAGTCCAAGCCCAATTAGTAATGTTGGTCTCGTTAATAGAACCCTCCCCGCCCATCGGCGGGGAGTGTTCTTATGGGTTAGTATCCCAGGCTTTGGTTGATCGTGCTGAATACATCGCCGATGACCGGGCCAAGGAGCATTAAGATGCCGATAGTGAGACAGCCGCAAACGAAGACGAGAACCAGCCCGGGCAGGAGCACGGAGCCAGCTGCTTCACCCCATCCAAATTTGTTTACTCCCTTGACCGCTGTGATCATCAGGAAGATGGAGTAAAGCCCAATTCCAATACTGATGATGGAGAAGCACAGGCCAATGAATGGGATGAGTGAAAACGCGGAGAGCACACCCGAAACTAGTGTCAAGGGAGCGGTAAAAGCCGCAAAGGCGTAGATCAATTGATTGTACGAACCTGTTCCTTTGAAGAGTTTCGCCACCCATTGAACAATCGCGACTTCAAGGGCGTAGATTAACAAACCGATCACCGCGCCAATGGGCGCACCGCAGATCAGGGCGATCGCAGAACCACCCAGAGCCTCCCCAAAGTCGCCGTATTGACTGGAAGAAGAAAAAGAAAACACCAGCATGGATACGAAGAAGGTGAAGATGTAGGAGATGGCCAGCCATAGATAAGCCTTGGTTGGACTGGCGCCGGATGAATTGGCGATCTCCGCGTAGGTCTGTTCGTTGGGTTTGGTGACGGCTTTGAGCCAGACCTTGTAAAATGGCTCAGGCGCGGCAGGCGTGCTGTCAAATATGGGGGTGTTGGATGATTCGGTCATGGCATTCTCCTTTTGATTTATTGTATATTACCTGTGCAATAAGTCAAGCGCGGATTTTGCCTGTGTTAAAATTAGGATATGGAAATCTCCGCCCACATCGAAGGCATTCTTTCCACGCTCCCGGCCAAACCTGGCTGTTACCTGATGAAAAATGCCGAGGGGACGATCATCTACGTCGGCAAGGCCATCAGCCTGAAGAACCGCGTCAGGTCGTACTTCCACGCGGATGCCAGTCACGATAACAAGACGCGGCGTCTCGTGCGCGAGATCGCGGATATCGAGTGGATCGTTGTCGGGTCCGAACTCGAAGCGCTCATCCTCGAGATGAATCTCATCAAGCGGCATCGTCCCAAGTACAACATCAAACTCAAGGATGACAAACGCTACCCCTACATCAAAATCCATTGGAATGAGCCATTCCCCAAAGTGACAGTGACGCGTCAAATGACCGAGGACGGCTCCCGTTATTTCGGCCCATACACCTCCGCTTGGGCGGTTTACCAAACATTAGATGTGCTCCGCCGCGTCTTCCCGTATTTGACCTGCGACCGCGAGATAACGGGACACGACAAGCGGGCGTGTCTTTACTTTGACATCAAGCTGTGTACCGCTCCCTGTATCGGCGCGGCGTCTCAAACCCAGTACCGCCAAATGATCTCCGACCTGATGGATTTCCTGAGCGGACATTCCGAGCCTGTGCTGGCGCGCGTCCAAACCGAAATGGACAAGGCCGCGCAGGAACTCCGCTTCGAGAAAGCCGCGGCTCTGCGCGACCAGATCAAGGCCATGCAGAGTATCGTTGAACGGCAGAAGGTGGTCTTCGCTTCGGATTACAAAGACTCGGACGTGGTGGCAATGGCGCGCGCGGACGGCGAAGCCTGCGTGCAGATATTCTTCATCCGCGCGGGAAAACTGATCGGACGCGAGTACTTCATCCTCGAGGGGACAGAGGACGCGGCGGATACCGAAGTGATGGCGCAGTTCATCAAGCAGTTTTATACGGAGGCGGCGTCTGTGCCGCAACAGGTTTTGTTGCCGCAGGAGATCGAGGAAGCGAAAATCATCGGCGAGTGGATGCGCTCGCGACGCGGTGGCGAAAAGGTGGAGATTCGCGTCCCTAAAGATGGACAGCCGCAGGAACTCGTCCAGATGGCCGCGGAGAACGCGACGGAGACGCTGTCCGCGTTGCGCACACAATGGCAGGCGGACGCGCACAAGCAGGAGCAGTCGCTGGCGGAATTGCAATCCGCGCTGGGACTGTCCGCGCCGCCGAACCGCATCGAATGTTACGATGTCTCACACACGCAGGGAGTCGCGACCGTCGGCTCGATGGTGGTCTTCGAGCAGGGAGTCCCGGCGAAACGGTTGTATCGCAAGTTTAATATTGACAGCACGTCCATCGGCGCGCCTGACGATTTCGCGTCGATGGAGGAGATGTTAACGCGGCGATTCCGTCGCTGGGGATCGGCTCAGGAAACGGCGGCCAGCCCGGGGTCCAAGGTGGACGCGTCGTTTGCATTCCTGCCAGATCTGGTCATCATTGATGGTGGAAAGGGACAATTGGGCCGC
>JAYRVQ010000330.1:0-3148 GCA_041918465.1 Anaerolineales bacterium | reverse complement strand
CGCTAAACTGACGGCCAATATCGAGGAAGGGAGAGAGTTCCTGATCCGATGGAAAGATGTAGCGGCCGCGGCCAAACAGGATGGAGTAGTCCCACAGGCGATTGCCTTCGGACCAGCCCAGCGAAAACGGATAACTCGTCACGCCCGCGAGCGGCAGGGACGCGCCAATGACCGCGCCGCTGAGCAGGGACGCGGCCAGCGCCTCGCGCCAGACGAGTGGCTGGTCGCCGTGACCGAGGCAGAATCCCAGCCCCAGCGTGGACAGAATCCACGCGAGGAGGCGGATGCCCGTCCCTGTGAAGACCACGCCCCAGGAGGTGTACTGAAACAACCAGACGGGCGCGAGCAAAAAAAAGATCGCCAGAATCCAGCGGAGGAATCCCAGTCGCGCGCGCAGGCGGAGCAAACCGTCCCGTGCGGAATCGAGTCGACGCGGCGACCAGGCCAAAGTCAGGATGGAAGCAAAGAGTCCCAGACAGGCAAGGATGAATCCGAAGAATCCAATCGCCCATTTGGGAGAATATTCTCCCAGCCACACGCCCGTCCCCCATGCAACGCGGTTAAGTTCGATGCAGGCTTGAGTCAACAACGCAACGGAAAGCAGGCTGATGAACAGGCGGGAAATCCAATTTTTATCTTTGGACGACATAATGGGGATTATAACGGGGAAATTTTTGGAAATCAGTGCCGAATGTCATAATTGAATTTGGACCCGACTTTTCCTATAATGAAATGTGAGAGAGAGGTGACCCATGTCTAACGATACAAAGAAGTGCCCCGTTTGCGCTGAGGAAATCAAGGCGGAGGCAAAATTGTGCCGTTTCTGCGGCGCGACCTTTGAAGTGATCCGCCACGGCTACTGTACCACCGACCACGGCATGATGGAGGTGGACGATAACGGCAAATGTAAAAAATGCGGCAACGAGGTGATGGATATTCGCCTCGAAACCCGTCTCGTTGCGGAAGGCGGGACGGCGGCTGCGCCCGTCACCACTCCTGCGGCGGATACTGCTGAGTGGATAATTGAGCCCATCCGTGGCGAGGGAGTCAGCCAGCGCTGGGGCAGTGTTTTCGTGGATTTAATCCTGATCGAGATCATCTATCTGATCATCACCGTTGGCATCACTGCCCTGATCGCTCTGGTGAAACAAGACGAAATGACCGGGGACTTTGGCGAAATGATCGGCGGGGGGATGCTCTACCTGATTCCTGTGGTCTGGTTCCTGTATTTCTTCCTGTACGAAGGAATCCGCGGCGCCACGCCCGGCAAGAAGAGCAGTTTCCTGAAGGTGATTCGCAAGGGCGGCGGAAAGATCGAATGGTGGCAGGCGGCTGTTCGCGCGCTATTAAGTTTCGTGGAATACAATCCCATCGGCGCCATCGTCATCTGGGTGACGCCGCTCAAACAGCGCATCGCCGACCTGATCGCCGGGACGCTGGTGGTCAATGCATCTAAAATCCATAAAGTGGAATTCCGCGGAGCGGAGACCGCCTTTGAGTTCCACGATTATCGCCGTGCCGAGTTCGCAAATATCACTGAAGCGGTTATTGAGAAAATGTTGTTGGCGCGGCAAATGAAACTGAGCGGCATCACTCCCCAGGGCATGCCGATTACGTTGACGATTCACGCCATCTATCTCAAGACCGAATTCGACCGCGTCCGCAAAGAGATCGAACAGCGGCGAGGGATCCCATTCACAGAAAAGTTCGCCGCGTGGCGTTTGATCGTTGTAGCGCTCAGCCTCCTGATTATGTTTGCCTTGATCGCGCTTTTGATTTTCGTCGTCAACCAGTAACCCGAAGAGAAACGAAAAGCGCCAGCAGGAAATAAATGCTGGCGCTTTTCGTTTTCAATCGAATGTAGAGCCAAACATTATTTCGCCTTACCGGACTTGCTCTTCGTTTTCAGCCGTGCGAGACGATGATCGAGTTCCTGCTTCCAATGCTTTTTGACGTAGGCTGGCAACTCGGACTCTTTCACTAAAGCCAGGGCGGACTTGGCCCAACGCGTCGCTTCGTCCAAATCGCGGACGCGGTGCTCGAAGTGTTTCGCCAACTCGACGTGCGCGTAAATGTGACCTTGCGCGGCGGCCCCCTCCCACAAGCGGACGGCTTCGCCGATGTCCCCGCGGCGTTTTTGCAGATGCGAGAGTCGCTCAACGGCTGAACCGAAATCGGCTTCGCTCAATTCGTGTGCCAGTCCATGCTCGAAGAGACGCGCGGCCAAATCCCATTGACGCATGTCTTCGAAGAGTTTGCCGAGGGCGATGAAGTCGAGACCGTGTTCCACATTTCCGTTGAATGGATCATGGAGCATGGACGCCATGTGATTGAGTAGGGCGGCCATCGCCACCACGTCCATGGCGTTGTGGTAGAAGACGCCTTTCAGCGGAGTCGCGTCGCCTGTGCGGAGATAATCAAAATACAGCCAGGGGATTTCGTAGCCAGGCACCTCCTCGCTGGTGCGCGGCGCGTCAAGAATCTCCACTTCCAAATTCTTCAGCGTGCGCGAAGTCAATCTGTTCCGCCAGAGACGGCGGGCGAGGGGAAGCAGATCAAGATGGGAAAAATCTTTCAGTGGGGACGGGATGCTGTGTAGTTTGTAGCGAGTGTTGAGTAACGGCGCGTCAAAAGCCTTGCCATTGAACGTCACCAGCGCTTTGCAGGGCGCGAGGAACTCGATCAGCGCTTCGAGCATGGCGGGTTCCTCGGACGGGTCGCGCAGGAAGAATTGCGCCAGGCGGAAGTTGTCGCCCTCGAAGCGTCCCACACCGACCATGAAGGCGTATGTTCCCGTCCCGCCTGCCATGCCGCTGGTTTCGGTATCGAGGAAGGCGAAGGAGGAAAGAGGGAAGAGGGAGATTTGCGGATCACGCGCCCAAGTCGCGATCGTTTCGAGAGGATGGTTAATGGTTAATGGTTGGACGCCATGACGATAGTCCGCGCCGAAGGTCTGCTCGGAGACGAAGGCCTCGCCGCGCGCGGTCTGACGGTATCCGCCCGGGACAATGGTGTGAATTGGCACTTTCATCCCCCCTGCAGGGGGGACTGAGGGGGGTAGGTTCGCTGTGCCCACTTTAACGCCGAGGGCTTTGAGTTTATCTGCGAGGGATTTGGGTGAGTCCACGAGGCAATTGTATCTGGAAAT
>JAYRVQ010000329.1:0-2394 GCA_041918465.1 Anaerolineales bacterium | reverse complement strand
GGCATTCTTCCTCCGCTCGCGGAGACGTCCCAGCGCGCCCCAGATGGGGACGAACAATACGATTCCAAGAACGAGCAGATATGGGAAGAGATTTGTGGCGACCACGCCGCTTCGATTTTCACCGAGAGTCGATTCGCGCCAGCGCACTTCCAATTGACTGAGCGGCTGTTCGAGCGCGCGGCGGGCGCCTTCCTCGCAGTCCATCCCGTCCGCATAGGCAGAGATCAACGCCGAAAGACCGGTCGTGCCAAAGTTATCGAGCAGGAAACGCACGAAGGATTTGGATTGCGCGTACGCCAGAAAGGCGCGTCCCGTATCGGGCGGAAAGGCCGCGCACAGGTCCGCGAGAGGCAGAAGCGAGTTCGACTCCACAGCCGCGGCAAGGGCCGCGTCCAGGTCGGGGTTCGGATACAGTTCCGCGTTGGTAGACATCCCCTCCGTCAACCAGACGGGCAGGCGGTTGTAGTTCGGGCCGAGGCTTTGGTAAAGAAGGACGTGCGTCAGTTCGTGCGGGGTCTGCCGTTCGAGCGCAATGCTTTGCTCCGGCCCCGGCGTGATCGAGAGCATCACCACACCCAGTTCGGGGCTGGCGTGCCCCTCCACCCAACCCTGCCCGCCCAGCACAAGTGCACCCTGCAGGTCGGCGGCAGTGGCATACACGTACACATCGATCGTTTCAGTGGGATCGATCGGCACGAGGGCGCGTGCCGAATCCAAACCGCGGCGCGCAGCGTCCAATGCAGCCGCGCCAAAGGCCGCGTCGCCGTCGTACCAGTGGACGCGCAGGTATCCCTCCGCAAGTTCCTGCCAGGGGAAGCGGTTGTCGGCGTAGTTGAAATTGTACGTCCCACTCGTGAACCCCGTCCCATCGGTGAGCGTCACATCGAACCAGAAAAATATCTCCACAAAAGGCGGCAGGGTATTGAGCCGCGCGTCGAAACGGTAACCAGCCGTCCCGTCCGGATTGACCGTGAGTGGCTGGGTCTGCGCGAGCCCGTCCGCGGGGCGGAAAGTCACCATCGCATTTTGAATGGGGACGGAGGATTGGATCCGTGCGAGGAAGTTGACCTGCTCCCCGAACTTGTACTCCACCCGCACTTCACTCACCTCGCCTCCAGACTGGGCCGCGGCTGGTCCCGTACCCCCAAGCAGGATCAGCAACCCGAGCAGAAGCATCGCCCGCATGGTAAAGGTTTTCCCTTTGTGTTCCTTCGTGTCCTTTGTGGTTAACATAATTCACCTGCCCAAATATACCAGCAAGGGCGTGAGAGTGAGAGGGCTGAGAATGGTGCCGATGAAAATGATGGCGGTGACGAGCGACGAATCAAGTTTGTATTCGGTTGCCAAAACAGCATTGGTGACCGCGGCAGGTGTGGCCGTTTCGATGATGTTTCCCTGACGCGCCGCGCCCTGCAAACCAAACAGGCCAGCCAGCAGAAGTCCCACCAGCGGGCCGACGAGCAGGCGCAGTCCCGCGCCGAGACCGAGGGCGCGCAGGCTGTGCGACCATTCGACGCGCGCCAATTCCACGCCCAGCAGGATCAACATGAGCGGGATGGCTCCTTCCGCGGCGAAGCCGACAGTGCGTTCGAGCGGTAAAGGCAAAGTGATGTTGAACTGGTTGAGCAAAGCCGCCAGGATGACGGCGTAGATCGTTGGCACTTTCAACATGCCGAGCGCGGCCTGTTTGAAATCCAGATGGCCGAGGGATGCGATGAGGACGCCGACGGTGTTGAACAGAATCGAAGTGGTGACAAAATACAGCGTGGCGTGCGCGAGCGCGTCCTCGCCGAACGCGAAGGAGACAAGAGGCAGGCCGTAGTTGCCGGTATTGGCGAACGCGGCAGTGAGCAGGACGGCGGTCATCGTCAGCCGGTCGAGACGGACGAGGCGTCCGATGAGGAGCGTCAGCGCGGACATGACCGCGAACACCGCGAGACAGAATCCCATCGTGCGCGCCATCTCGCTGAGTGGAAGTTCGTTGTGAAGCAGGAGATCGAAGACCAGCACCGGGCTGAAGAGATAAAAAATGACGCGCCCCAGACTGCGTGAGTCGATGTGGAGGGCGCGTCCGAGCAAAAAACCTGCCGCGCCGAGAGTCAGCACAGGCAGGAGGTTGTTGGCAAAAGTGGTGATGAGGTCGGTGAGAGGCATGGAGGATGACACCATCGTCCTGAGCGGAGCGACGAGTGTTTTTCGAAAAGCGAAGTCGAAGGACGGGTCACATGTGCAAGTATTGTTCCACGAACCTACCCTTCTACTACGGGACGGACGAACAATGCCCTCCGCTCAGGGCATTGAGACTATAGAGAATTACTTTTTCTTCTTTCCACTCTTTGATGCCTTTTTTAGCGCGGGCTTTTCTTCTTCCTCTTCTTCCAACTCTTCCAGTTC
>JAYRVQ010000328.1:0-3207 GCA_041918465.1 Anaerolineales bacterium | reverse complement strand
GCCAATCCCGTCAATGTGGAGGCGCTGGAAGTCTGCTCGATCTGGGTGATTGATAGCGAAACCCTGCGCGGGCTGATCCTTTCACATCCGCAGTTTGCCCAGAAGGTGCTCGAAAACTTTGGCAGGATGTTGCGCGGTATGGTGCGTCAGGTTAGCGAGATGGCTTTCTACCAGGTCACGCATCGGCTGGCGCGACTCATCAGTGAATTGCCTCCCGACGAAATGGGAACCGCCTCGCTCATGACACAGGAGCAGATGGCAGCGCGGCTGGGGACGGTGCGCGAAGTGGTGGCGCGCTCTCTTAAAGAATTGGAGCGGAGCGGCGCCATCCAGGTGGAAAATCGCCGCATCCGAATTGTGGATCAGGCGGTTTTTAGTCAGTGGATGAATTAAACAAAATCCAGACTTCTTCAAGAAGCCTGGATTTTTCTTACTCCAAAACTTTGAACGCGCCGACGTAGTATGAGATTTCATCGTCGACGGCCATTTTGATTCGATCCACGCTGATGGACGCGGGAAAACCGTACTTCGCGTCATACGTGACCTCGACCTGGTCCGCGTTCGACAAGTTCTCCTCGGCGATGGCGAACAACCCTTCGACCGTCGCGGCCTCCCCAAACGTCTCGCGGAATTCCTCGCGCAATGGTTGGCCGCTGACGTCCGTTATCGAGACGATCTTTCCATCCTTCACTTCCACGGTGACGGGGATCACGTCCATGAAGGGGCAGAAGCAGGAGATCGTCAGTTCAAAACGGTAATGCTTCACGCCCAACGATTCCCATTTTTCGCGGTTCTTGTCCAACTCTGATTTTGCTCCACAGGCGGAGAGGCTCAGTGCCAGGACGAGCAATACAATCAATAAAGTTCTCTTTTTCATTTTGTTTCTCCTTTGGGAAGTAGACGATTCTAAGGGAAAAGAGTTCCAGAAAAAACAAACTGACAGTCACTTCAAAAGCGACTGTCAGTTTGTCAGATTTTACGGAAACAGTTACGGGGTCGGGGCGGGAGCGTAGTAGGTATCCGTCGCGAGCAGGGACATGTCATTCACCGACTGCGCGGCCAGCATCTGTGCCTGTCGCGCCAGGTTGGTGGCGTCCGCGCAGATTTTCAGTGCGTACTCGGGATTGTGGAAGCCTGTCGAGTTTTCGGCGGAGAGGAAGTCCCACATGTATTGGGCTTCTCGGTGCAGTTGCCGCGCCTGGTCGAGCAGGGACGCGTCCGCATTCGGGTTGGCGGCCGCGATCTTGATGGCGTTGATCGCGTCGATGATGGCGTCCTCGGTGGCGATCTTCGTCTCCGCGACCTGATCCTGGATCAGGTTCACGCGGCGGACAACGTACTCGACATCCGTGTGACACTGTCCGCAGGATTGCTCGGGGTTGATGAGCGGGCTGTGGACATCGTGGCTGGAATATTTGGCCGCGCCGTCGCTGACGTAGGGCATGTGGCAATCAGCGCAGGAGACACCCGCGTTGTAGTGCGTGGAGCCAGCGGTGAAGAACTCAAATTCGGGATGCTGGGCTTTGAGCATGGGTGTGCCCGCTTCGGGATATTCCCAATCCTTGAAACCCAACTCGTTGTAGTAGGAAATGATCTGGTCAATGCGCGTGCCGTTCTCCCACGGGAAGGTGAGATATTTATCGGGACCCGCGAAATAGTATTCCACGTGACAGTTGGCGCAGACGACCGTCCGCATTTCCTGACGGGTGAATGTCGTCCAGTCCTTGCCCTGTGCTTCGAGTGCCTCTTTCAGCGCGGGGTTGGTGACGACCAGCCGCATGGTCTCCGCTTCGTGGCAGTTGACACATCCGATGGGGGTCTGGATATTGGGAGTCATTTCATTGAACGTCATGGCGTCGAAGGCGGCCATACCCATTTCATCCCACAACGCAGGGTTATTACCGCTTTTGCACGAGTAGCAGGTGGCGGGTGTGTGTTTGGGATCTTCATCGTTCAGGTTGAGACGGTCGGTCTCGCGCACGTCGGTCAACATATTCATGTGGCCGCGGTCATCGTTGTATTCCTTGCTGAATGGGTAGCCTGCGAACAGTATCTTCTGGCGAGGATCGCGTTCGAGCCATGAGAACTTGGACGAGCCGCCGTATGTGGTGTCTATGTTGTTGAACTCGGTCTGCTGGAGTGAAGCCCATTGGTTGGGGAAATTGACGCCCCACTTGGATGAATCGGGTTCCAGCGGCGCGATCTCAACGATGGGCTGGAATGAGCGTTCCTGCGGAGGCTGATTCTTCATGAAGATGAGCACACCCGCCAAAACGGCGGCCAGCACCACGATGATGCCGACCAGAAGGATGGTGGAATATTTTTGCATGATGGTTTCTCCTCTGTAAATTTATTTCACGGGATAGATGGCTGAATCTTGAAGCGGGGAGGTGGACATGCCGCGTTCGCCGTGTGCGACCGAGCGGTGACAGTCCCAGCAATTGCGGTCGAAGGGTTGCGCGCCCATAACGATGCTCTCGACCGTCTCTTCGTGGCAACGGATGCAGTTGGTCTGGATGATTTCCTGCGAGTGCTCGTTGGCGCGGATCAGTTCGGGCGTGGTGCCTGTGGAAAAAACGTACACGTCATGCGCGCCCTGTCGACCCTTTTCAAGGTAATACGCGATAACATTTTCATGTGGCAGGTGACAGTCCGCGCATTCCGCCGCGCGCTGGTGGGCGGCGTGGTAGTAGTTTTCGTACATCGGGTTCATCACGTGACAGTTGTTGCACGTCTCAGCATGAGTGCCCGCGTACGAGGCCGCGTCCGTTACCAGCATAAAAACGCCCATGGCGATCACGAAAGCCGCCACTGCGATCAGGATGGGGAGGGGGATATTTTTCATGGACAATTCCTGATGTTTCAGATTCTCTCTAATGCGTCCCTAATATAACAAAAAATATCAGGTTTTTTGTGACTTTTGTCACAAAACGAGAATGGAGAACATTTGCAGGATTCCGAAAGTTCTACTTTCGGCCTGAAGTAGAACTTCAGGATTCCAAATAAAACAAAAAAGCCCACCTGAAAAGCGAACTGACTTGCGAGACGGTTTTACATACCCATCATTGCTTCTTTAACGATCACTTTCAGCGTAATGTCGGCATGGTTCTTGAAGTGCAGGGTCAATTCGAATTCGTCTCCAATTTTCAATTCCTGTTTCAAGCCAATGAGCATCACATGCAGTCCGCCCGGCTTAAATTCCACTTT
>JAYRVQ010000327.1:0-3224 GCA_041918465.1 Anaerolineales bacterium | reverse complement strand
TGGAAGAGCGAAATTCTGTCTGAGAATGCGATTGGCATTGGCGGCTACAAGGAAGTCATCTTCGAGATCAAGGGGAAGGGAGCCTTCTCGAAACTGAAATACGAGTCGGGCGTGCATCGCGTCCAGCGCGTGCCGTCCACCGAATCGTCGGGACGCATCCACACCTCAACGTCAACTGTCGCGGTATTGGCCGAAGTGGATGAAGTGGAAATCGAAATTCCCGAATCCGATATGGATATCGAAGTCTTTCGCGCGGGCGGCGCGGGCGGACAGAACGTGCAGAAGAACTCCACCGCCATCCGCATCACGCACAAACCCACGGGCATGGTGGTGGTCTGCCAGGATGAGCGTTCGCAATTGCAAAACAAATTACGCGCCATGTCCATCCTGCGCGCCCGCCTCTACGAAATGGAAGAGGAGAAGCGCCGCTCCGAGCTCGACGCCGACCGTCGTTCGCAGGTGGGCACGGGTGAGCGCTCCGAAAAAATCCGCACCTACAACTGGCCCCAGAATCGCGTCACCGACCACCGCATCGGCGTTTCCTCCTACAATTTGCCCGGTGTCATGGCAGGTGATATTGACCAGTTCATCGAGGAACTTTCCACCCGCGATGAAGCAGGAAGACTGGCCGCCTCTGGCGTGGATGAAGACGAAGAATAATCGGCATGGGCGGACAACCTGTCCGCCCATATTATTTTCATGAACGTAATTTCCACTCTCGAACAGATTTCCGACCGACTGGGCGCGATAACTGACTCGCCCGAACTGGATGCACAAGTCCTGCTTGCGCACTTGACTGGCAAACCGCGCACCTGGCTGGCGGCGCATCCCAACTCGCTTCTAACAGACCGGCAACTGGTCGCCGTTGAAGAAGCCGTTTCCAAACTGATGACAGGGACTCCGCTCCCGTACATCCTCGGCCACTGGGAATTTTTCGGCCTCGACTTTGAAGTCACCCCCGATGTGTTGATCCCCCGTCCCGAAACGGAATTGCTAGTCGAACAAGCCATCTTATGGCTTCAATCGCGTCCCGTGACAGCGCACTCGTCCTTGCGCGCCGCGGACGTAGGAACCGGCTCCGGCTGTATTGCCATTTCCCTTGCCAAACACATTCCAGACTTGCGCGTGCTCGCCACTGACCTGTCCCTGCCCGCGCTGGAAGTTGCACATCGAAACGCGTATCATCACCGCGTGGCTGGCCGAGTAGACTTTGTTCAATGCGACTTGTTGCCGCCGCATCCGTTTCCGCTCCCCACCGAGAGTCACTTCGATGTCATCTGCGCCAACCTGCCCTACATTCCCACAGCAACATTGGAGCATTTACTTGTTTACGGACGCGAACCCGCCCTTGCCCTCAACGGTGGCGCGGATGGTCTCGACCCCATCCGTCACCTGCTCAAGATCGCGCCTGAATGGCTCGCGCCCGACGGGCTGATCCTGCTTGAAATCGAAGCCGGTCAGGGCATGGCGGCTGTTTCGCTTGCGTACGATTCGTTCGACCACGCCACCATCAACCTGCGTCGCGATCTCGCAGGCAGGGAACGGTTGGTTGCGATCAGGCTTTAGATCGGTAGAGCAAGATTTATCTTGCCAGCCAGAGGCAACATGAATGTTGCAGTACTGCAAATATTATGAACACCGAAATCCTCCCCGCGGACGATCCCCTTGCCATCCATCGCGCGCTCGCAATCCTGCGCGCGGGCGGACTGGTCGCGTTTCCCACCGACACGGTTTACGGTCTCGGCGCGCAGGCTTTCAACCAGACTGCCGTCGAATCCATTTACCTCGCAAAAGACCGTCCGCTCGAAAAAGCCATCCCGATTTTAATTGCGGATGTAGTTGACCTGGACAAAGTTGCGGACGCGGTCCCCGCGCTGGCGCTTCGTCTCGCCGTCCGCTTCTGGCCGGGACCTTTGACTCTTGTCGTCCCCAAACACGCGAGCCTGCCCGCGGCTGTCTCTGCCACCTCCACCGTCGGTGTCCGCATTCCCGATCATGGAGCGGCCCGCGCCTTGTTGCGCGCCGCGGGACCGATGGCCGTCAGTTCGGCGAATCTGTCGGGACAGGACAACCCGCGCACGGTGGGGGAGGTGATCCGCCAGTTAAACGGACGCATCCCTCTCGTCCTGGCTGGAGGCGAGGCGCGGGGAGGCATCCCGTCCACGGTGGTGGATGTCACAGGCGCGGAACCGGTCATCCTGCGTGAGGGTCCAATCACGTTCGAGCAGATTAAATCCACCTGATAATTTGTCCGAAAATCTCTTATCTGGCTCTAAATCTAATTTCAGTAATCCTTTAGGCACTCATGCGAAAATACAGGAGCATTCTCCTCACAAACCCCGTAGGCCCGTGGCAGGCTAAACGGGGTTTGGGTTTTTAATGGGATAATGGTGGCATGAAAATCGCTGTCATTATCTCTGCCAATTCTGAATGGCGCGTTGTCAAGGAATTATTTCCCAATCTTGAATTGCACTACACTCCCTTTGGCGAATCTGCCAACCTTCAACTTTCAACATTCAACCTTCACTTGTTCCATGGCGGCTGGGGAAAAATTTCCGCCGCGGCCAGCGCACAATATGTGATTGACCACTTTCAGCCCGACCTGCTCATCAACCTCGGGACGTGTGGTGGGTTTGCGGGACGGATCGAAACAGGGACGGTCATCCTTGTCGAACGGACTCTGGTCTATGACATCATCGAGCAAATGGGCGATGGCGCCGAGGCGATTGAGCATTACGCGGTGGATATTGATTTAACGTGGTTAATGGACAATGGAAAACGGGCAATGGAAAACGGGAAAGTCATTCGAGGCCTGCTTGTCTCTGCTGACCGTGACATTGTGGTTGATGACATTCCCATGCTGATTCAAAAATACGGCGCGGTCGCGGCAGATTGGGAATCGGGCGCGACCGCCTGGGTGGCGAAAAAGAACGGGACGCGTTTGCTGATCCTACGCGCGGTCACTGATTTGGTTGGAGCAGATGGGGGAGAGGCGTATGGAAATATCGAATTGTTCCATACGCGCACGAAAACTGTCATGAAGAATTTATTCGAACAATTGCCGAGGTGGTTGGATCTGGTTCGTTAGCCATACGGCCTTATTGTTCCGGAAGTGGGTGATACAATCAATTATCCTATTACTGGAGTTTGTATGAAAAACCCGAACCTGCGCGGCCGTTATTTTCGCATCCTGACTTTTTTCGCGGGCGTCATCGTCCGCTTCA
>JAYRVQ010000326.1:0-3027 GCA_041918465.1 Anaerolineales bacterium | reverse complement strand
CATCACGCCGGTAACTACGACTTGTTCCACTCCCCTGCCCCGCAGTACATCCTCCCGAGAAGTATTGTAAAAAGCGTCATATTGCGTTTTTGGAATAACGAACCCAGCGGAAGCATCCAGCGAGGCGCTTATGGTGCTAGCAGGCGATTCGGGGCGGATCATTTCCTGCCACCAGCTGGACATCATTCCCGCGTCTCCGTCTGTATTGACGTGGCGCGTGAAAACGATAGGCCGGTTACGCTCGCAAAAAATACGAATCAGCGTTTGGATATTTGGCAAAATGGCTGGCGCACTTGGGATAAACGCATGCGACTTCTCTTGCAGAAAATACTCCTGCATGTCAAGCACAAGCAGTGCCGCACACTCGGGCTGAAAAACTATATCCGTGTGGCGGGAACGGAACGACGCAAGCGCTTCCAGCATCTTCTGGGATTTGTGCTGGATGGTGTCAGGTTTGAAGTACGTCTCTTTTTTCATCAAGTTGAAATACAGCGCAATATTTTTTGTGTGAGCAAGCTCCCCAAAATCGCGCAAGCTTCAGCAGGCAGATAATGGCCAGCGTTTCCGTCAAACAACAGATTGCAAGTGGAGGGGAAGTCCTCGTCGCCGAGGCGATAAACCACCAGCAGATCCATGTGTGGGAGCGTGCGAAAGCGATAAGCCGCGTCGCCAAATACCACAGGGACACCGTCCGCTTTTTGGCAGGCCGCGTGAAAAGCATTTAGATCCATGCAAAAGGCTTTAGCGAGTTCATTGCCTGTATATCCCTGAAAAGCCGGCGCGTAGATGCGCCCCTCGGGTAAATCGGCAAACGATACCCAGATATGGGAAGAAGAAACCCCATCACTTTGTAAAAAATAATAGAGCAGAAGCGCATGCTTAAATGCGGGTAATGAAGTGTCTGTAGTTGCCGTCGTAGCGCGAAAATCTGGATAGGTTAAGATCACAGAAGCGCCAAGCAATACGAGATGAAATTCCCCTCTGCCTTGACCCAATTCTAGATAGGAAGCCCCCGTCCGCTCGGCAAGTAGAATTGGCGGAATCAAACCCAGGCGGCCGCGCAACTCGTCCACGCGGGATTCAAGCGCGGGTCCCGCGTGACCGACCTGTTTAAACGGAAAACGCGTCGGGGTGGTCATCCGCTCTATTGTACAGTTAAATAAGAAGAGTCGGAATGTCCCGACTCTTCTTTCGTTTGGTTCTGACTACACATCCACCGCGAGGCAGGTCAACGTCTGCTCCACACCGGGGATGGGCTGAATGGCAGAGGCTGTGATCGAGCCGAGGTGCGAGATATCGGGCGTGTTCACTTCGGCGACCGCGTCATAGGGACCGAAGGTCATGTGGGCTTCGGTGACGCCCTCCACTTTGCGGAGTTGGCGAATAACATCTTTTACTTCGCCGGCGCGAATCTTGATGAGTACATATGCTTTCATGGTTTCTCCTTACTTATCCTTGTTGCGGAGGAATACAGACCAGTAGATGGCGGCCACCAAAACTGCGCCGCCAATGATGTTCCCGATGGTAACGGGAATCAGATTGTTTAGGAAGAACGCACTCCAGGTCAGTTTTTCCATTCCGGGAACTTTGTCTGCCACGGCGGCAACAAAGTCGGGATCGAAGGCCTGGATGAACAATCCGTACGGAATGAAATACATGTTGGCAATACTATGCTCAAATCCTGCCGCCACAAAAGCAGTGACCGGAAAGACGATTGCCATGATCTTGTCAATTGTACTGCGCGCACTATATGTCAGCCAGACCGCCAGACACACCAGCGCATTGCACAGAATGCCAAGCACCAATGCCTGCCAAAAATCGAGACTTGTTTTACCGACCGCTGTCTTCAAGGCGGCAATCCCGATCGAGTTCGCTCCAAAGGTATATTGTTTACTCAGGAACATCAGGATTGCCGTGCCAATCGCACCAACAAAGTTTCCTGCGTACACGATACCCCAGTTGCGAAGAAGCGCCTGCGTAGTCACTTTTTTGCTCGCCCAAGCCATGACGATAAGGTTGTTACCCGTGAACAGTTCCGCACCCCCCACCACAACCAGGATGAGGCCGAGGCAGAAAACCAGACCGCTAAGCAGTCGGGTTACACCATAAGGCAGGCTCGTGCTGAACGCCGCTGTCCCATCCGCCGCGGTAAACGACATGCCACCTGCCGAAACTGTCGTAGCAAAGATCGCTCCCAGAGAGATGAACGCGCCGGCCAGAATCGCCAGCGTGAACATTGTCAGGGCGGGCATTTCTGCCTTGCGTACGCCAAGGTATTCGGCGCGGGTTGCCATCTCACCCGGGAGCAAGGCGTCAATCCGAATTTCGCTCATTCATAAAACTCCGTTGCCATAATTTATTTGTGATTATTTACACAATATAGGCGGTGGGGATTATAGCCGAAAGGTGTTGGATGGATGTACTGCATTATGGCCGCGGATTGTCACGACTCTTACGCGCTCCAGCCGCGGTTAGCGCGCCCGCGGCGACCAGTGCCGCAATGACGATAATGCCGACCACGATAACGCCGCTTCCATCGTTGACGGGTGCGGACGGAATTGGCGAGGCGGTCGGTTCGGGCGGACTGGTGACGGTCGAAAAAATGAACGGCGTCGTGGTCGGGTAGGGAGTCCCGGTCGAGGTTGGCGCGGGAGTTTGAGTGGCTTTCGGCAGAAAAATCTGGAGCGTGTCGCCCGGATAGATATCATCAGATGTCAAATTGTTGATGACTTTTAATTCTGCAATGGTGGTCTGATAAGCGATGGCAATGGACCAAAGCGTTTCACCGGGGCGAACAAGATGGCTGATCGAGCCATCCGGCTTGGGCGTGTTCGGGATGACAACCACAGCGGTTGCGGCACCTCCTCCGCCATTGACAGAAGTTGAGCCTGGAACTGGTGTATTGCCCCCAGTTCCACTGCTCCCGCTGGGACAGGAGCAATCAATCACATAATATCCCCTTCCGCCACTGACAGAAACACCCGCCCCGATCTCGCACAAGTCGGGAGAAAGCATGGTGTGCTGGTG
>JAYRVQ010000325.1:0-5630 GCA_041918465.1 Anaerolineales bacterium | reverse complement strand
CTCATAACCTTTCAGCATCCGGCTCCAGGCCCTTTCAAGCCTCTCATTGCTGAGGCCCTGTCCCTGCGCGGGCGGAGTTGGATCTGTCTGTCCCGCGGCGGAGACGCCCGTCAACGGGAGAGCGGCCAGGGCAAGGGCAGCAACCAGCGCCACCAGAATTGTCTTTTTGAACAGCATTGTTTTCATGGTCAACCTCCTTGGTTGTCATGGTGCCAGTATAAATTCGTCAAGTTAGCGGCGTATGGCGGGAATGTAAAAAGAGTGTAAATCGTTCCTACGGCCAGATGATATAATTTCAAAAACGCGAGGTGACCATTGATCGATCCTGTCATTTTTTCCTTCAAACTTCTTGGCGGTCTCACCCTGACCCTGCGCTGGTATGGCCTGCTCGTCATGCTTGGTGTGGTTGTGGGAGCCTGGATCGCAGAAAAAGAAATCAAACGCCGCGGCGGAGACGGCAACCACGTTTGGGATGCAATCGTGTGGGTGCTCCCCGCGGGAGTCATCGGGGCGCGCCTATGGTACGTGGTAAACACCACACTTGGCGGCAATCGCTATTACCTGGAAAACCCCGTGAAGATCATCAACATCCCCGAAGGCGGCCTGCATTTCTTCGGCGGACTTCTCTTTGGTGCGATCGCCCTTTACTTTTACATGCGACGCTACAAACTCGACGCATGGCTGTTGCTCGATTCCATCGCCCCGGTCACGCTCATTGGACAGGCCATCGCGCGCCCGGCCAACTTCATCAACCAGGAATTGTACGGCCAGCCGACGACCCTCCCGTGGGGAATCTCCATCGACGCCGGTCACCGCATCGCCTCCTACTCGGACCTGGGTCTGTATCCCGTTGAGACGACGCGTTTCCACCCGACCTTCGCCTACGAAATGATCTGGAACTTCCTCGCCGCGGCATTACTGATCTGGCTGGCGCGGCGCTACGCGGACAAGATGAAGCCAGGGACGGTCTTCGGCGGCTGGCTGGTGCTGGCTGGCGCGGGACGCACCCTGATCGAAATCTTCCGTCCGGACCAGCCAAAAATTCCCGGGACAGCGATTACATACAGCGCATTGGTCTCGATGTTGATGGCAGTGGCTGGCCTGATCCTTTTACTTTCGCGTTTTGGGAAAATCCAATTGGGTTCGTTTCGATGGCCGGATGCTTATCAAGTGTCAGCCAAACCGGCCCCCCAACCTCAGTCTCCCCAGCCCGAGGAGAAAAAGCCGCGCCGCGTCAAACGAGTTGTGCGACGAACGAGAAAATAGCCAATCCATAATTTGCAAACGCTCCCGAGGAAATCCCACCGGGAGCGTTTTTGATTCTCAGCGTCAAATCTGCTTACTCAAAAGCGGACTCGACCCGGGCATGCGCCGCCACGGATGGGTCACGCGGATCGAACTCAAAGCGTTCAAAAATATCGGCAAACGTGTCCAAGATCTGTTGCCGCGTAAAACCCATTTCTTCATAGGAATAGATGTGGTCACTGTGATACGCCAGGGTTTCCTCCACGGCATGGGCAATGATCCTGTCCAGGCCGGGCTTATCGGGATAACCGAACTGCTCATAGAAGCCGCGAATGACCTGCTCCGGGCGTTGGACCAAGTCATCGTATTTCAGGATCAGGTGTCGGGGGGAAGGACGCGAGTCCAGGAATTGCAGAGGGTGGCGGTACCAGTATTGAGTCAACGACAGGATTTCGTCCAGATAGAGATATTTCTCCTCCGGTTCGGTAAAAACGCGGCGGGCGTAGTTGATCCATGAAACGGTGGACGGAAGCATGTCCAGCGGGTTGCGGACAAGGTAGATAATGCGCGCGTCGGGGAAGAATTCGGCCAGCGTTTCGATCTTGGGACTGAAGGCGGGATTCTTGGCAACGAAATATTTTTTACCGGTGGCGTACAAATGCCGCTGGAGCATGGACTTGTAGAATGCCATGATATGCCGCTTCTCCTGCGCAGGGATGGACTCGTCGAAGAAGTGATAGCGCGGCATTTCATCCATGAACGGAAAAAGATAACTTATGAAATAGGAAGACCAGAGGTGAAACTGGATGTTCTCATCCTCTTCAGGTTGGAAGAATGAAATGTGATGGATACGGATCTTTCCCAGTGTGCGACGGTCAAAGGCATACAGGAGGCGATGAAGATGCCCACCCAGACGGTTATCGAGGCGGGAAATGAATTGGGTGATCTTCTTTTGCGTCACCGAAGGCGCCAGGAAAATATCCCAGATGGTGAGACTGGTGAAGGTTTCTGAATCGCGCGAGAGCAGGCGGTGAAGGAAGGTGGATCCACTGCGGAAATTGCCGAGCAGGAAGAGGGGTTTTTCCACCGGCTGTGTTTTGTGCGCAGGGAAGAAAATATCATCCAACCAGAAACAGAACCAATGGATCAGCGAGCCAATCGGCCAGATCAGGTAGAACAGAGTGATGAAGATGAGACGCTTGCGCGTGAGGCGGGCGGGTGTGTTTCTCCACTGGAAGAAGGAGCGGTAGAACATCCGCCAGAAGAGTTGAAAGTTATATGTCATAAAAACAGGTTTTCCTTGTAGCAAAATTTATTTATCGAACAACCGAGCCTTTACATCGGAGTTTTGGAAACAAGATAGCACTTAAATTCTCCTCACCGCCAACATGGTGAGATCATCTGACGGGGGCGCATTCCCGGCAAAATCATCGAGGGCAGATTCGACCGTCTGGATCATATCATCTGCGGAGGCGGATTCCTGCCAGCCAACTGCGCGCAGGAGACGTTCCTCGCCAAACATGTCGTCTTCGAGATTGAAGGCTTCGGTCAGGCCATCGGTGTAGAACAGAAGGGACTCTCCCTCTGCAAGATGGATCGTCCGCTCCTGCATGTGTGGATCGTCACTTGCCCCAAGAGCAATGCCCGTGCGCGTCAGTTTCTCAATGGCATCGCGTCGCACCCACAACGGCGGGTTGTGCCCCGCGTTGGCATAGGTCAACTCGCCTGTGTTCCAATCCAACACTGCATACACAGCGGTGACGAACATGCCCTGTTTCGTGTCTGGCAAAAGCAGTTCGTTGACGCGGCGTAGCGCTTCGGCTGGAGAAGATGTTTCGGCGGCCGCGGCCCGAACGAGGGTACGCGTCAATGCCATGAACAATGCGGCAGGCATGCCTTTGTCGGCCACATCGGCGATGAAAAGGCCGATTCGGTCATCTGGGAGGGGAAGCACATCGTAGAAGTCGCCGCCCACCTGACGTGCCGTCCGCCAGCGCGCGGATAGTTGCCAGTTCGGATGGCTGGGCAAAACCTCGGGGATGAAAGTCTGTTGAATCTGGCGGGCGAGTTGGACTTCGGTCTCAAGGCGTTCGCGTGCCACCATCTCTTTTTGCAGGCGGTCATTCTGAATGGCAAGCGCGGCCTGCTGGGCAATGCCGCTGATGATCTCGACGCGGCGGGAGCGGAAGCGCAATCCACCGGGAGCCTCCTCGACAACAAGCACGCCAAAGAGATCGTTCTTGATGGAGAGCGGCGCGACCATCAAAAGCGGGGATTCGCTCCCGTAAACGGAGACCAGCTCTTCGTCCGCGTGAGGCGGAAGGTGGAACCAAGTCTCAGGCGCGGCGTCCGCGTCCAGAGTCCGCACGAAGAGACGGTTGAATTCGCAGGCAGCGTCGATCAGCAGGAATTCGCCGGGAGCGAGCGCGCGTTGAAAGAGTGATTCGTCGGCTTCATCGAAACCGTATTCCTGCACGGGGATGTAGCGGTCGTGCTCCGCGTCGAAAAGATAAAGAACGGTGCGATGCACGCCCACAAGGATGGGCATGATGCGGACGATGGTGCCGATGATCTCGTTAAGATCGCTCAGGCTGACGACGGCCTGCGCCACCTGCAAGAGGGCCGCGGAGGCGTAGGCCTGTTCCTGCGCCTGATCGTAGAGACGGGTGTTCTCGATGGCGACGGCGGCGTAACTGGCGAAGGTTGAGAGCATCTTTTGGGCTTCATGGCCGTAACGGCCCGCGGTGTGATGCGTGAGGGTGATAACGCCCAGCGGTTGTTCGCCAATGCGGAGGGGCGCGGCAATGGAGGAGGAGCGCGCATCGAAGCCCGCCGCGATGCCCGCAGGCCAGAGCGGATCGTCGGGTTTGCGGATGACCGGCTCCGGGGCGATCAGCGCAGACATGATGGCCGCGGAGGCTTCGGGATTATTGTAGCGCGCCCGCTCGAGGGATTCGATATCGCAGTTGGAGCAGGCGGCAAGATAGAGGTCTTCTTCGCCAAGCAACCAGATCGCAGAAACATCTATTGGCAGGTTGTTGCCGAGCTCGGTGAGAATCGCGTGCAGTGACTCATCGAGGCCGACATTGTCAGAGAGGAGACCTGCCACTTCGCGCAGGCTGTCTGCCACGCTTCGCCGCCATTGTTCGGTGCGATACAGGTCGGCATTGTGGATGGCGGCGGCGATGTTATCAGCCACCGCTTCAAAGATCATTTGATCATCCTCGGTAAATGCGTTGACACGGTCGGTCTGGATGTCGAGCAGGCCAACCACTTTGCCATCGTAGACCAGTGGCACGCACAATTCGGCGCGGATATCTTTGGGAGGCAGGGGTGAGGGAAGATAACGCGGCTCCTGGGTCACATCATTGGCGAGCACGGACTGTCCATTGCGCGCCACCCAGGGGATGATGCCCTGCGACTCGTCCAGCGAAAATGCGAAGTCTCGCAGGCGTTTGCTCCGCCGTCCGCTCCCCGCTTCATATTCAATGGTGCGCCGGTTGTGATGCACCGAGAACATGTGGACGAACGGGAAGCCAAAGCGTTTCTGGATCAATTGCGCGGTGTCGCGCATCAACTCAGACAGGTCGAGCGAGGAAGTCACACCCTTGCTCACTTCGGCGATCAGCCCCAACTGGTCGGCGCGGCGGCGCAGATCGCCGTAAAGACGCGCCCCCTCCACGGCGCGGGCAATCGAATCCGCGAGCGCTTCGAGCACGAGCAGGTCAATGGGATGGAAGGCGCTCTGCTGGTCGCTTTGCACATCCAAAACGCCCAGGACGCGGTCTTCGATCTTGATGGGCAACGCCACTTCGGATTTTGTCTCGGGCAGGAGATTGACGAAACGATAGCGCGGATCCTGCCGGACCTCGTCACTGAGTTGACGTTCCCCATCCTGCGCGGCCTGCCCGATCAATCCCTGACCCAGTTCTGCGTCCACGACGATGGTCTTCTTCCTGCGACCCGGCCTGGGTGCAGACGCGCTGGCGCGGAAGCGAAGGGCTTGCGCGCCAGGCTTGAAAGTGAAGAAGGCAACGTAATAATAATTAAATGTCTTTTGAATGAGATTGGTCACGCGGCGGGCAAGTTCGTCAATTTCGAGCACATTGGCGATCTGCGCGCTCACCTGCCGGACGAGGTTCAACTGTTCGAGTCGGAAACGTTCCACCGACGCGCGGTGAGAAGAATATAACCCGATGGCAACGATGGATGACAGCCCTTCAAGGGTTTCGAACTCTTCGGGACGAAAAGGCCTGGCGCGGCTGATCTGGACTGCGCCCATGTTCATGCCGTTGTCAGCGATGGGCACGGACACCCAGTGCGTCTTGGCTTTTTTGTCGGAGCGGACAATTTTTCCGCTTTGCCAGGCGCGGCGCAATCCGCCG
>JAYRVQ010000324.1:0-1907 GCA_041918465.1 Anaerolineales bacterium | reverse complement strand
TCATCGTCCGCGCTCGTGCCGTTGACCAGCATCATGTACACGGCGCTATTCCCGCCCGCCATGCCCGTCCGCGCCCAAACCTCGGACGCCTCGATGTCCGTAGCCGCGGGCGCGCAGGCGCTTAGCAACATTACTGACAGCACAACAAAGATCAATATGCGTTTCATTTATTCTCCTTTGATTATTGCGGATGATACACCCGTCCGCGCCAAGAGACGCCTTGACCCGACAAAATCTTCCATGCGGATGTGAGCATGATCGCCGCGAACAAACCCGCTCCCAGCGGGACGGTGAGCGCGTACAGTTTCGAAATGCCTAGTCCACGGGATACGTTCGCCCGCGCCCACAGCAACGCCGCCCACACGATCAGCGCCTTTGCAATGACGCCCAGCGCGAGCAAACCGCCGCCGTTGAGACACCAGAAAAATCCCAGCAAAGGCCAGACGGGAAGAAAGAGCGCCGCGATCAATGCCAACGTCGCGCCGAATGCGCCTAGCAAAAGCATGGACGGGGTATCGCGCAAACCGAGATAAATATTCTTCGTCCAGCCTTCCCACATCTCAGGCAGGGACGTGTACATGCGCGTGCGCGCCACCGCGTGTCCAGCCGCGATAACTAGACGATAGCCATTCCACTTGACCTGTTCTGCCAGTGCCTTGTCCTCCACGATCTGCTCTTTGACTTTTTCATGTCCACCCACCGCGTCGTAGACCGCGCGTTTGATGAGGATGAACTGCCCGTTGGCGACCGCGACGCGTTCGTTGGGGTCGTTGACCTTGCGCGGCGAGAATCCCACCGACATGGCGGTGAGCACCAGCGGCATCAGCACTTTTTCCCAGAATGTGCCGAGTTCCTGGAAGGTCATGATGGTGAACAGGTCGGCCTTCGTCTCGAGGGCTTTGACGTAGCACGCGGCAATCGCCTCGGGTGCGGAGAAGGTGTCCGCATCCACGAAGCACAGCCAGTCGCCGCGCGCGGACGCGGAGGCCTGGTACAACGCGTAGGGTTTGCCCGCCCAGCCCGAGGGTAGGTCCGAGCCGTGGATGATTCTTAAGCGTGGGGCGGATTGCCAACACCGCACCTGCGGTTCGGTGCAGGTGTCCGCCTTACAGAGTTCCTCCAGAATCCGCGGAGTGGCATCCGTCGAACGGTCATCCAAAACGATGATCTCGAAATTCGGATAGGTCTGCGCGAGCAGGGACTCGACACAGCGACGGATGTTCTTCTCCTCATCCCGCGCGGGGACGCAGATGCTGATGAGCGGCGCGTCGGCGGGCGGCTCGGTGGGCGTGACGACGATGTCCATGTGGTACTGCGAATGCACCCAGACGATGACGCTGAGGCCGAGGAGGAAGAGCAGGGTGGAAGTGAGGAAGTAGGGCATGGGATGAAGTCGAAGGTCAAAAGTCGAAAGTCGCGGGTCTGACCTTTGACTTTCGACCTGTGACAATGAATTTGTCACTCCCCCAATTTTCCGAGCACATCGTCCAGCACGGCTTTTACGACCACCTTGTACAATCGCTTTCTTTTGGGTCGAGAAAGGATGATATTTCTCTGCGCCAACTCTTCCTCATACTTTGCCTGGACGATGGTTAGAATCTTTTCATCCAATTTCGCCGCTCGGACGTGTTGGAGCATCTTCTTTTCGATCTCGTCATATGAGCCAAATTCGGGGATGGAATTCGAGAACATGTGAGTCTCTCCTTACTTATAAAATGGATTAGATCACCCTCACCGTTGACCCGCGTTCGGTCTTTTCCACCTCGATTCGCGTCGGGAATGCATCCTTCAACTCATCCAAATGCGTGATGACTAGAATCTTCGCGAAATCGGGTTTCACTAAATTAATTGCTTCAATCAATCTCTGCCGCCCCAGCGCGTCCTGCGAGCCGAATCCCTCGTCAATG
>JAYRVQ010000323.1:0-3239 GCA_041918465.1 Anaerolineales bacterium | reverse complement strand
GAAAATTCGGTTGTCGTTGAAGGCCTCACCAGCGTTCTGATTGGCATCAACAAAAAATATGGGAGCACACACGCGGGAATCAAAATCACAGGTGTAGATAAAAACTAACGTGTCTCCGCTCACTCTCACACCACTGAAAAATATTCCTTTTATCCGCCGAGACGATGACTTGGCGGATATTCTTGTACAGTCGTTGCACGATTCGGATATCGCGCTGGAAAATGGCGACATTCTCGTTGTCACATCCAAGATTGTCAGCAAGGCCGAAGGGCGGATGGTAAATCTCGCTACCGTCACACCATCCGAACGGGCGTTGGAATTGGCGCATCAATCCGAAAAAGACCCGCGCGTGGTGGAACTCATGTTACAGGAAAGCAACGAAATCCTGCGCGTGCGCGTTGGGACGATCATCGTCGAGCACCGACTCGGATTCGTCTGTGCGAACGCGGGGATTGATCATTCGAATGTTAACCCCACCCCTACCCCCTCCCCAAATGGGTACATTTGGGGAGGGGAATCAGGGGAGGGGTATGTCTTGCTCCTACCAACGGATCCAGACGCGTCGTCCCGCGTGATTCGGGAGAAAATCGAATCCCAAACAGGAAAGCGGATCGGCGTCATGATCATCGACTCGCATGGACGCGCCTGGCGTATCGGCACAGTCGGCATGTGCATCGGCTTGAGCGGAGTCCCCGCGCTGATGGACGAGCGCGGCTGGAAGGATCTGTTCGGCCACGAGTTGCGAATCACCATCGTTGGCGTGGCGGATGAACTGGCCGCGGCCGCCTCGCTCGTGATGGGACAGGCCGCCGAGGGCACGCCCGCCGTCCATGTGCGCGGGTTTCCTTATCCACTGGGTGAGGGATCGCTGCGCGAATTGATCCGACCGAAGGAACAGGATTTATTCCGATGACACTCAACCAGGGATCGGCTTTCTGGCGGGAAATGCATCAGCTTGTAAAATCTCACAAGATCGTCATCGACCGCCTCAAAGGGACTCCGCACCCGCGCTTTTCCGACTTTATCTATCCGCTCGATTACGGCTACATCGAAGGCACCACCGCGGCCGACGGCGACGGCATCGATGTCTGGGTCGGTTCGACGGGAGGGCGGGAGCTGACAGGTATCTTTTGCACCTTTGATACACTCAAGCACGATGCCGAGATCAAACTGCTCCTGGGTTGTTCGGCAGGCGATATCGAAACCATTTTCAATTTCTACGCAACGCGAATGCGTGCGCTTTATATTCCCAATCCATTGGAGTCAGCATGAAATCCATCCCCACCGAATTCCACGATCTCCTCCAGGAGGAGACCAAGGCCTTTCTCTTCCTTGCCACCGTGATGGAAGACGGCTCGCCGCAGGTGACGCCCGTCTGGTTCAGCACGGACGAAACGCACATCCTCATCAACACTGCCAAGGGACGCGTGAAAGACCGCAACATGCGCGCCCGTCCGCACGTGGCGATGGCCATTCAAGACCCATCCACCCCCTATCGTTACCTGCAAATCCGCGGCCGCGTGGATGAGATCACCGAGAAAGGCGGCGACGAACACATCAACGCGCTCTCGCTGAAATACGACGGCAAACCGTGGAAAAAAGTCGCGGGACAGACGCGCGTCATCTTCAAGATTTCCCCCGAACATGTCGACGCCCATTAACCCGGACGATCTCCACGCCTTCCTGCGGACGCGACGCTCGATCCGCCGCTTCAAATCGGACCCCGTAGCGGACTCCGTTATCGACAAGATTCTCGCCACCGCGACCTACGCGCCATCTGCACACAACACCCAGCCCTGGCGATTCGTAGTTGTAAGGCGGACACTTGCACCTGGCGCAAGTGCAGGTGTTGGCAATCCGCCCCACGAAGCCAGAGACCGTCTCGCCCACGCGTTGACCTCCGCCATGCGCCGCGACATGACCGCCGAGGGCGCGCCCGAATCCGAGATCGAAGCGCGTGTGACGCGTTCCATCAAACGCATCAACGAGGCCCCCGTCGTCATCCTGCTCTGCCGCGACGTGACCGCCGTCCGCGAGCACAAACGCGAAGATGAGATCATGGCGATTCAGTCCGTTGCCAACGCGGCGACGTATCTCCTGCTCGCCGCGCACGCAGAAGGATTGGGCGGAAATTGGATCTGCTGGCCGCTGTATGCGCAGGAGGAGACGCGCAAGACACTCAATTTACCAGAGGCGTGGGAACCGCAAGCAATGTTCTTCATTGGGTGGGCGGCCGAGAAACCAGAAGCAAAAGAGAGATTTTCATCAGGCGTAATCATCGAGAGGTAAACGATGGACAATGAAAAGTGGATTAATCAAATTCGCTCCCTAATACTCTTACCCAGAGCAATGTGGAGATTGATTGGCCTCTCTTTATTACTTCACATCATTGGGATTGTACTTGGCGCAATTTTCAATATCGGCATATTAGTGATTGTTATTACCACCTTCTTTGGTCTCATCTGGTTTTTTCCTTATTGGCAACCTGCCTATTCAGTAATTTACTGGATTGCAGGAAATAAAAGTGTTTCCCCTTTGCTAGAGTCGCGCACTTTGAAATGGTGGCACTATGTGTCATTAATGTTAAAGCTTGCATTTCTTGTGTGCGTTTTATATTTCGGTCTCACATTACTCTTCAAATGAAAATCATCGCCCTCGCAGGCGGAGTCGGCGGTGCGAAACTCGCGCACGGACTCGCCCAGATCCTGCCTCCCGAAGACCTGACCGTCATCGTCAACACTGGCGATGACTTTGAGCATCTCGGCCTGTCCATCTCGCCCGATCTCGACACCGTCTGCTACACGCTGGCGGGACTGGCGAATCCCGATACGGGCTGGGGACGCGTCAATGAGACGTGGCAGACAATTTCAAATATCGAAAAACTTGGCGGGCCAAATTGGTTTCGTCTCGGCGACCAGGATTTGGGGACGCATATCGAACGGACGCGACGGCTGAAAGAAGGGCAGCCGTTATCGCAAATCACGCAAGATTTCTGCAAAGCGTGGGGAATCCAGCACACCATCCTGCCGATGAGCGACCAGCCCGTGCGGACTATCGTCGAAACGGACGAGGGCGACTTGCCATTTCAGGAATATTTTGTCCACCGAGGCTGTCAGCCGCGCGTGAAAGGCTTTCGGTTTGACGGAGTCGATTCCGCCGCACCCGCTGCGGGGACGCGCGAAGCGATCCAATCGGCGGACGCTATTGTCATCTGCCCGTCGAATCCGTGGGTAAGCATT
>JAYRVQ010000322.1:0-2811 GCA_041918465.1 Anaerolineales bacterium | reverse complement strand
CCACGCCGACCTCGTCATTCGCAACGGACAATGGGTCTGTGTCCAGTCGGGTGAGATCGTCGACGGGACGGATGTCGCTGTTGTAGACGGGCGCATCGCCTATGTCGGTGAGGATGCCAGCCACACAGTCGGGAAGGATACGGTGGTTGTCAATGCGCGCGGCAAGTACCTTGTCCCTGGCCTGCTCGACGGTCATATGCACGTTGAGTCGGGGATGGTCACCGTCACCGAGTTTGTGCGCGCCGTCGCCCCGCGCGGGACAACGGGCATGTTCATTGACCCGCACGAGATCGCCAACGTTTTCGGTTTGAAGGGCGTGAAATTGATGGTGGACGAGGCCGCGCGACAACCGATCCACGTTTGGGTGCAGGTTCCGTCGTGCGTTCCGTCCGCGCCGGGGTTTGAGACGCCGGGCGCATCCATTAGTCCAGAAGATGTGGCCGAAGCGATGGATTGGCCCGGAGTGATCGGGCTGGGCGAAATGATGAATTTCCCCGGCGTGGCCAACAGTGACGCGAAGATGCTGGCTGAAATGGCCGTCACTCACGCCGCAAACAAGACGATTGGCGGGCACTACGCTTCGCCAGACCTTGGCCGTCCCTTTCACGGATATGTGGCAGGTGGCGCGGAGGACGACCACGAAGGTACGCGCCTTGAAGATGCCGTGGCTCGTGTCCGTCAGGGGATGAAGGCCATGCTTCGTTATGGCTCGGCCTGGCATGATGTGGCAACGCAGGTCAAGGCGATCACCAAACATAAATTGGATTCCCGCCGCTTTTTGCTTTGCACTGACGATTCACACGCGCAGACCATCTCACACGACGGTCACATGGACCGCGTCCTGCGCCACGCCATCGATGAAGGCCTTTCCCCGATGACAGCCATCCAGATGTGCACCGTCAACACGGCCGAACATTTCGGCCTGACACGGGAATTGGGTATGATCGCCCCGGGCCGTTGGGCGGACATCCTGATCGTGGATGACCTGCGCGATTTCCGCGCGGAGATCGTCATCGCGAGGGGAGAGATGATCGCGCAAAATGGCAAGTGGACGATTGAGTTGCCGACTTTTGCTTATCCAAAGTGGGCCACCAATTCTGTCAATTTGAAGCGCCCGCTTAAAGCGGATGATTTTACATTGACGGTGAAAACCAAAAAAGAGAAGGTCAGCGCCAGCGTCATTGGTGTGATAGAGAATCAGGCGCCCACGCGGCATTTGAAATTCGAGATGCCTGTCGAAAATGGCGCGCTTAAGGCGGATGTGGAACGCGACATTGCCAAGGTCGCGCTCGTTGAGCGTCACAAGGGAACGGGCGCGGTCTCTCTTGGACTGGTGAGCGGATTCGGTTTTAATCGAAAATGCGCCATCGCCTCCACGGTCGCGCATGATAGTCACCACATGGTCGTTGTCGGAACGGATGAAGCGTCGATGGCGGAGGCCGCCAACAGCCTCGCGCGAAGCGGGGGCGGGCAGGTTGTCGTCGTCGAGGGTAAGGTCCGCGCCCAGGTCGAGTTACAGATCGCGGGGCTGATGTCCACCGAGCGTGCAGATATGGTCGCGAAGAAGGCCGCGTCCGTTCTGGATGGTTTCCGTGTTTGCGGCTGTTCTCTGAATAACCCAAACATGCAATTGAGTCTGTTGGCGTTGGTGGTCATTCCTGAGTTGCGTATTTCTGATCTTGGGCTGGTGGATGTGCAGAATTTAAAATTTATTCCGGTGGCGGAATGACCTGGAGATAATATGGCAAATTTTCCATTCCAACGATTGCAGGCTGAACTTTCGGGACTGATCGCGCGCACACCCGGCGGACAGCGCCTGCCTTCTGAACCCGATCTGGCCAAGCAGATGGGCGTGAGCCGCGCCACTCTGCGAGAGGCCATGCGGACTTTCGAGACGCAGGGACTGATTCGTCGAAGGCAGGGCGCGGGCACGTTTGTAGTGGGGCGGATGCCTGTCATCGATAGCGGACTGGAAGTGCTGGAGAGTATCGAAACGATGGCTCATCGGATGAATCTCTCCATAACCGTCAGCGATCTGCATATTGAAAAAGTGTTTGCCGATCAGGAGCATGCCAAAGCGTTGAGCGTTCCACTCGCCACGCGCCTGACGCGCGTCCGCCGCGTGATCCAGGCGGATGACCGTCCAGTTGCATATCTGGTGGATTCCCTGCCGGAGACGGTTCTCCGCGCCGAAGATCTGCCCGACTCCTTCCGCGGTTCGGTCCTGGACTATTTGTTGGAGCGCGGCAATTCCCTGACGGGTTCACGCGCGGCTGTTAGCGCGATCGGCGCGACGGCTGAAGTGGCAAAGGCGCTGGAGATCCAACGCGGCGATGTGTTGCTGCATTTCAGTTCGTTGTTATTCAACACCAGCGGCGCGGTGGTTGATTATTCCTTAACATATTCCATTCCTGGATATTTCCACTTCCACATTGTGCGGCGTGTGGGAAACGGTGGATAAAACTTAAATTATCAGAGGTAAAGGTGTCAATTCAGAAAATCAAACAACAAGTCCAGGAAAATCGCGAGAACATCATAAAATTTATGCGCGATATTGTTGCCATTCCCAGCATGGATGGACAGTTGAAGGATGTCGGTGATCGCATCCAGGCCGAGATGCGAAAACTCGGTTTCGATGAGGCGCGCTTTGATAAGATGGGCAACACCGTCGGACGTATCGGCAACGGACCAAAAGTGATCGTCTTCGACTCGCACATTGACACCGTGGGTGTCGGCGATCCCGGCGAGTGGGAATGGGATCCATTCGTGGGCAAGGTGGAAAATGGGATTCTCTACGCGCGCGGCGCGGTG
>JAYRVQ010000321.1:0-2573 GCA_041918465.1 Anaerolineales bacterium | reverse complement strand
CATCTGAATCCCTTGCAAGAGGCCGTTCAAGATAAAGGCGATACCGACTTTGCGGGATTGGCGAAGAAGATCGAAGAAATTTGCAAAAAGATGGAAGTGCCTGTCATCGCAAAGGAAGTCGGCTGGGGCATCTCCGAGCGGACGGCGAAACTGCTCGCCGAGTGCGGCGTCGCGGCCATTGACGTGGCAGGCGCGGGCGGGACGAGTTGGTCTCAAGTGGAAATGCACCGTGCGCCAGACGAGTTCACCCGTCAACTCGCGGCCACATTCGTCGGCTGGGGAATCCCAACCGCGGACTCAATCCTCAACGTCAAGAACGCCGTCCCCAAAATGACCGTCTTCGCCAGCGGCGGCCTCAAAGACGGACTCGACATCGCCAAGTGCATTGCCCTCGGCGCCACGCTGGGCGGCATGGCAGGTCAATTCCTCAAAGCCGCGGCAGTCTCCACCGAGAAGGCCGTTGAGATGATGAAACTGACAAAGCGGCAGATTGAAGTGACGATGTTCGCGTGTGGCGCGGGTCATATGCACGAATTAGGAACAGATAAACTGACAACTGAATGACAAGCGGTGAAACAAATGAGGAAACTATCGGTTATTTTCCTTCTGGCGATCTTGATTGGATTTTTTGCCTGGGCAGTGTTAAATAAACGAGAAGATATCTTTCAAACACAAGCCACCCCTACTTTTTCACCGTATGGGAACTTCACAGTGCATATCCCTCAAAAAGCGCTCCTGAAAAATTATGTAACAATTTCAGTTGAAGCCTCCCCGGAAACAAAATGCGAACTGACCTATATCCCCAATTCGGGCAAGGTTTATGAAATGGAAACCACCGCTGACTCAAGCGGACTCTGCGAATGGAGATGGAAGATCAATGAATCAGATGGGGCGGGCGACGCGCGGCTGATTTTTACCATCAACGGTTCAAGCGACACTCATTTCGTGCAGATATTCGCGGACTTTTAACACTGACATTCCATAAAACAAATCCCTGCTAAAATCACAATATGCCATCCTCCATCCAAGCCATCCTCTTCGATTTCGGCAACGTGCTCGTTAAATGGGACATGCACAACATCTACGATGCTCACTTCCCCTCCCCCGCAGATGTGGACGCGTTCCTCGAAGAAGTCCGTTTCTTCGAATGGAACTCGCACATGGATCGGGGACTCCCGTTTTCTGAGGGTGTGGCGCGGGCTTCGGCGCAATTTCCGCACTACGCGCATCTCTTCCAACTTTGGAGCGATCGCTGGTTCGATACTGTCTGCGAACCCATTGAGGGGAGCATCGCCATCGCGCGCGTACTGAAAGAAGCGGGATATCCACTCTATATTTTGAGCAACGTTTCCGAAGAAAAATTTCCGCAGGCCAGAAAAGCCCACGCGTTCCTGTCCATGTTTGAGAATATCTTCATGTCCAGCGAATTCGGTCTCGTCAAACCCGAGCCGGAAATTTTTCGGCAAACACTTCAGCGCATGAACCGTCCCGCCGAGGAAGTCGTCTTCATTGACGACGCGCTGGCAAACATCGAGTCCGCCCGCAAGTTGGGACTGCAATCCATCCACTTTCAATCACCCGCGCAACTTGAGAGGGAATTGAAGACTCTGCAAATCCTGTAACGTGTAAAATACAGAAACAACCAGCCTAAAATAACAAGTCAGCCCCAGATTACACAGATTGTCACGGATGTTTTATCAGTGGAAATTCGTGGAATGTGTGGCAATAAAATTTGACCGCACAGAGGCACACATGACCCTCACCCAATCCATGCTCTCCGCCATCGAAACCGAACTCCAGCGGCAGGTCGCCCGCCTGGATGAGCCGCGCACGCGTCCCTTTCATGAAATGATCACCTATCACATGGGCTGGACGGGCGAAGGCGCAGGTCCCGAAGCCGCGGGGAAACGCATCCGTCCGCTGATGTTACTCCTGTGCACCGCCGCGTCGAGCGGAGCCGAAGGCGAAGTCGAGACGTGGCAATTTGCGCTACCGGCTGCGGCCGCGGTGGAACTCGTTCACAATTTCTCACTCGTCCACGATGACATCGAAGACAACAGCGACAAACGCCGCGGTCGGACGACCGTCTGGAAGAAGTGGGGCGTGCCGCAAGGGATCAACGCGGGCGACGGGCTTTTCGTTCTCTCGAACCTCGCTCTGACCGACCTCGAAGCTGGTTACCCCGCCGAGACCATCCTCCGCGCCGCGAAAATTCTCCACGCCACCTGCCTCGACCTGACGCGCGGCCAGTTCCTCGACATCTCTTACGAAGATCGCACTGATTTGACAGTTGAAGATTACTGGCCTATGGTCAGCGGGAAGACTGCCGCCTTGCTTTCGGCCTGTTGTCAGATCGGCGCACTGCTCGGCGGCGCGGACGAGGCGCGGCAGGAGGCGTACCGCGCGTTCGGATATTATCTCGGCCTCGCCTTTCAGGTGCAGGATGACATCCTCGGCATCTGGGGCGATGAAGCATTGACGGGTAAGTCCGCGGCCAGCGACCTGGTGGATGGAAAAAAATCATTGCCGGTTTTATTTGGGTTGGATAAAAAAGGAGAGTTCGCCAAACGCTG
>JAYRVQ010000320.1:0-2653 GCA_041918465.1 Anaerolineales bacterium | reverse complement strand
GGGAATGGCTTCTTCCATCATCCACTTTGGAATGCGATCATCTTCCTTGGTAAATCCCGCGCGGCGGTTGAACTCGCGCTCCAATTTGATAGTCTCTTTGCCAAGCGCTTGCAAAATATTGTCGGGGAGATCGTCCCAGCCATAGCGTGCCGCCAGCAGACGTTTGACCACGCCGTCGGGTGTGGCCGCGTAGCCGAAGCCCGCGAAGATGCATGCGCCAAGGGTATCGTAGCCAGCCATGTTGAGTTGTGCGTTGCGCGAGACTTCGATCTGCGTGTTCGGATCAAGATGGTTGACCTGGGCGCGGATGGTGAGTCCGCAAGTGTGATCGGCGCCTTGCGGGGTGGTGGCATACGTCACGCCCGTGCCTTTGATGGAGCGCGGCTCATAGGCCGACATAGCCTGTCCCTTCACAACGGGAACGCGCTCGATGTTGTATTTCTTGCCAGTCGTCGCCGCGCCGTCGCCGAGGGTTTTGCCAAGTTCCGACCCCGCGCGGATTTCGTCAATCAATTTTTGCGCGTCGGTTTCGCTGCCCCATTGCATCAGTCCCGCCTCTGCCGCCACGCCAAGCGCCGCGCCGATCTCAATTGAGTCGAGTCCCAGATCGTTGACGTGCCAGTTCAATCGTCCAATCGCGTCGAGCGAGTTGATGTCGAGATTCGTGCCCATCAGGCCAATCGTCTCGTATTCGAGCGGCGAGACGATGATCTTGCCATCCTCCCCACCAAAGACATTCGAGCATTTGATCGTGCATCCCGCCATGCAAGCGTGCGACGGGTCAGACGGATGTCCGCGCGTCAGCGTGAACTCGCGCAGGGCCTCGCCGCCGATCTTTTCCACGTCCTCGAACGTGCCGCGCGAAAAGTTGTGGACGGGGATGCCCGCGAAGCGTTGCGTCAACTGCGTCATCGCGGCTGTGCCATAATCGCGATACGTGACCGATTGCGGATGCTCCATCACGGATTTGGTGTAATCTTTCTGTGCGACTTTAAACGCCTCCGCGTGGACGATGAACGGTTTCTGCCCTCCCGCGTTGTCGAACACAATGGCCTTGATCCGCTTCGAGCCCATCACCGCGCCGAGTCCGCCACGCGCGGCGATGCGCGAGGGGATTTTGTCCTTATCAATATTCTGAATCCCCGCGGATTTCATCTGCATCTCGCCGCCGGGACCGATGAGTGCGATGGCAACTTTATCGCCGTATTTTTCGAGCAACTTCTGTGCGGTCTTGTAAACGCCGAGCCCAACCAGGTCATCTGCCTTTTCCCATTTTGCGCCTTGAAGCGAAAGATGCAAGACCCGCCAGTCATCATCTTCGGGCTTGTCTTCAACGATGAGCGCGTGGATACCCATGTGCGTCATGTGGAGGCCTGTGCGGCCACCCGCGTTGGCTTCCTTGATTCCGCCAGTGAGCGGGGATTTTCCGCCGATGGAAATTCTATCCGTGGATGAGAGCATGTGCCCCACCAGCAAACCAGGTGCGAAGATGAGCTTGTTGCCCGCTCCGAGCGGATCGGTCGTCGCGTCCACTTCATCGAGGAGGATGCGCGCCAAAAGTCCGCGCCCGCCGAGGCGTTCCCACGTCAACGGGACAGGTTCTTTGCTGAAACTATGTGTGCGGGCATTGATTCGCCAAATCTGCATTTTCATCCTCTGCGGTTTTTACTTGATCGTTGCCTTTAAGGCCTCACCGAAGATCTGCAATCCATCATTGATTTGACCCGCCGTCACGTTCAGCGGAGGAATCCATCGGATAGTATTGTCGTAGGTGCCACAGGAGAGCAGGAGCAGATCGCGTTCCTCGGCGGCGTGGATAACCCCTTTGACGAGCGGCTTGGCTTTCGCCTGGGTTCCACCTTCGGCGATAAACTCGGTCGCGACCATCAGACCTTTGCCACGCACGTCGCCGATCTGCGGATATTCTTCCTGGAGTTTGCGGAGTCCCGTCATCAGTTGGACGCCGCGCTCCGCCGCGTTTTCCACCATCTTTTCGTCTCGCATCGCGCGGACGGTGGCGACTGCCGCCGCGCAGGCGACCGCGTTCCCGCCGTACGTCCCGCCAATGGAACCCGTATCGAGTTTCTTCATAATGTCCGTGCGGCTGAAAACACCCGAGAGCGGCATGCCCGAAGCGATTCCCTTGGCGGCTGTGATGATATCGGGCACGACGCCGAAGTGTTCGAGCGCGAACCATTTGCCCGTGCGGCCAAATCCCGATTGCACTTCATCGAAGATGAGCAGGATGCCGTGCTTGTCGCAAATCTCACGCAGACCTTTCATAAACGAAACAGGCGGAACAACATATCCGCCTTCGCCCAATACAGATTCGATCAGGATGGCGGCGGTTTCCTTCGGCGCAGTTTGCGAGGCGAGCAGGTGCTCCAATTGTCCCAGTGCGTATTGGCTGGCTCCTTCTTCTGTCATTTTCAAATTGAAGGCATAGGGGAAGGGGGCAACATAGATTCCCGCGGGCAAAGGCGCAAAGCCGCTCCGATAGATCGTCTTGGAGGTGGTCAAGGCCATGGTGGCGTGGGTGCGTCCGTGGAAGGAGCCGCTAAAGACGATGACATTCGGGCGTCCCGTCGCGGCCTTGGCAATCTTGACCGCGTTCTCCAGCGCCTCCGCGCCTGAATTGGCAAAGAAAAACGAG
>JAYRVQ010000319.1:0-5854 GCA_041918465.1 Anaerolineales bacterium | reverse complement strand
GGACGGGTTCAAATCATTGGGCGGAAAGTTGCCCGCGAATCGCTCCAGCCCGCTGGCGCGCAGGACGGCGTTCAGGCCATTCTCGCCCATCACTTCCTGTGCGGCGATCAGCGCCTTCCGCACAAGCGCGTTGACGATGACTGCATCTTCTCGAGCCATATCAGCCTCCTAGATCCACGCTACACCGAAAGACAGGATACTCTTCCCCCGTTCGCGTAAAACCCATTTTCTGATACAACGCCAGCGATGAGGGATTGTCGTTCTGTGTGTTGACAGAGACCGTGCCCGCGCCGCGCCGCCGCATTTGACCGATGAGATCGGATACCAGCGCCGCGCCCAGGCCAAATCCCTGCGCCTCTTTCCGGACCGCGAGGCGGGCGAGGTGCGCCCCATCCGGTTTCCCGGTGGACAGTTGATAGCCCAGAACACGTCCCCGCGATTCGATCACCGTTGCATGGGTTGCCTGGGAAAAAGCGATGCGCAGGTTTTCAAGCGAGATACGCCAAAGCGAATCGAAGGCATCCGTATCAACCAACTCCACCGTAGATAGATCGGATTCGGTCATCGGGCGCAGGATCACATCTTCAGTCAGGGACGGCGGCTGAACGGAACGTCCGCGCCACTCAAGCATGACGATGGACTGCGGATGATCGAACTCTGTCTGCGTCATCAGTTCGCGCATCCAGCCGTGCATGGCAATGACAGCCACCTGCGCGCCGCCGAGTTGAGCGATCTCATCGCGCGCCAATTTCCATAGCGCAGACCAGGCTTCGAGCGCGGAGAACTGTCCGCCAAAAGCGAACAGGCGCACCCAGGCGATCCCCGGCGGGTCGGGCGGACAAGCCAGCGCGGCCAGCGCGCGCCCGTCCGCCTCGATCAACCAAAAATACGGCGATCCCAGCCAGTCCAGCGGGGGACGCCAGTCAAGATGACGATGCGCATGATTCTGAAAAAAGATCAGATTGGAAATTAATTGCCGGTCCTGCAAGCCCGCCGGGCGGACCTGGAGATTGAGTCCGATCATGGCTTCAGGCGCAAAATGAATCGCAGGATGCGCTGGAGCAGGTTTGGCTTTTCCACCGCGCCAAGCGAGCCGAGCATCTCCATGCCAGCCGCTTCAAGTTTCCCCTGTTTCAGACGAATGGCCGCGATGGATTTGAGCACCATCGAACGCATATCCTTCTCACCCCTCTGTTCGAACAACTCGGCGGCGCGCTCATAAAGCGGCAGGGCTTCATCGAGACGTTTTAACGCTTCCAACGCGGCGGCCTGATTGCTGAGCGCCATGGCCTGTCGTATCGCGTCACCGCTGGATTCAAAAACTTTATCGGTACCCGACGCGGCGTCCAGGGCTTGTTGCGGGTGGTTATCCTTCAGCAGGGCCACGCTCAGGTTGTTGTCCATTTCTGCGGCGTGCAGACCATCACGACCGAGGGCAAATCCACGCGAAGCCTCTTCAAAAAGACGCGCGGCTTCGGCGTAATGCCCTGCGGCAAAAGCGCGTTTCCCCTCTTCAGCAAGTTGATGCGGTTCTTTGTCCATGGGAATTAGAAGGTGATGTCGAGCAGGCCTTCGGCCACCGAACGCAGGCGGTCGGTGGACATACTGCTCAGTTTGCGCGCCAATTCAAGATATGGGATGTTGACAGGCTGGCTGGCAAAAGCGCGCAAGTCAGAGGGTAGTTTCAGAAAATCGCGGATCGCCTTCTGCTCGCTCATCCATTGGCCGACAGGACCGCTCTGATCGAACAATTCATCCACGCGACTATCGAGCGCTTCAAGCAGGACCTCGAGGTCGGGCACCGGGATTGAACGTTCTCCCAACTCGAAGGCCTTCAAGCGGCTGGATGAGATACCTGTTTCCTGCGAGAGTTCCCGCACCGATTTGTTGACCTTCTCGCGCTCCTGGCGAAGCAATGCCCCGATCATGCGCTGGCGCACCGCCAACAGCCGCGGCAAATCCAGCGGTGCGGTGGACGGTTCATCGTCCGAGATGGCCTCGTTGCCCCAGAAATGGTTGATGGGCAGTTTCAGATAGTAGACCAGCACTTCCAGTTCAGGCAACGAAGGAGAGCGGCGGCCTTCCTCATATGATTTAAAGACGCCCTTGGTCACGCCAACAGCTTCGGCGCATTCCTGAACGGTCTTACGCGAGGCAAGGCGCGCGTCTCTGAGAAGGACGCCTAGTTTTTTTGTGCGGATGGTGATCTGGGAGCGAGTGTCCATGTCAATTCCTTGCAAATGGGAATGGCAAGTACGGTAGTCAGATTATACTGCCTAATGATTAACCTTCGATGGGGGGCATGAGATAGCCCAGGCCCGAGCGCGTGACAATGTGTCTGGGGTTGTGAGGATCATCTTCAAGTTTTTGGCGCAGGCGGGCGATGCTGACCCATAAAATCTCTTTGTCAGATTTATATTCCGGGCCCCAGACACTGGTCAGAAGTTCTTCGGACGTGAGGATCTTGCCGAGATTATGGGCAAATTGCAATAGCAGGCGGTATTCGGTGGCCGAAAGAGAGACCACCTGTTCGCCGCGCCATACTTCCGCACGCGCGAAATCAATGCGCAGGTTTTCGTGGGTGAAAAAGCGCGCCTGCCCTCCATCGGTTGGGATCTGAGCGCGGCGCAGGACAGCGCGTACGCGCGCCAGCAACTCGGTGGCAGAAAATGGTTTAACGAGATAGTCATCCGCTCCGAGGTCGAGGCCGCGCACGCGATCCTGTTCATCGCCTTTCGCCGTGAGAATGATGATGGGGACACTGGAGAATTCGCGAATGCGCTGGCAGGTGGAAAATCCATCGAGGCGCGGCATCATGATATCAAGCAGGATTAAGTCAATGGGCTGGCCAGAAAAGACTTCAATTGCCTGTTGACCGTCCTGCGCGGTGACCACTTCATATCCTTCGGTGTGCAGGTTGGCATCCAATAACCGCAGATAGCGGGGTTCATCGTCTACGATCAAGACTCGTTTCGCCATGTGATTCTCCTCTCCGTATCACTTTCATGGACGCGCGCTGGCGTCAAGTGGAAGTTCGATGTGGAAGGTGGTGCCCCGCCCGGGAGCGGATTCCACCCAAATCTTACCATGATGTGCCATGATAATTTGTTTGCAGATGTACAATCCCAGGCCGGTGCCGGTTCTGGCAGTATGCTCGCCGGGGACGCGATAGAACCGTTCGAAGATCATGGCCTGGTGTTCAACAGGGATGCCGGGACCGTGATCGGTAAAACCAACGTGGAGCGTTTCCCCAACCTGCGACAGTGTCACATCCAGAACGGAATCGGGCGCATATTTGATGGCGTTGCTGAAGAGATTCTCGAAGACGCGCGTCAGGTGGACGTTGTCGCCCGAGATGGAGGGAACAATCCCAAAGTCCAGAATGACCGAAAGACCGGAGTGCCTCTGCTTGATGCGTAGCACCACGTCCCGGATGAGGGCATCCATCCGCATGGGTTGGAATTTGAATTGCAGGGTGTTGCTCTGCAAGCGGGCGGATTCGAGCAGGTCTTCGATCAACGAAGCCAGCCGGTCGGCTTCCTCTTCGATAATGGTAAGGAATTCTCGCTGGGTGGTTTCATCCCAGTTGGTATCCTGACGTAGCAGGGTGGTGGAGTAGCCTTTGATGAAGCCGAGCGGCGTGCGGAGTTCGTGCGAGATGGTTGCCAGAAAATCGTCCTGCAGGCGGATGCGGCGCTGGACCTCTTCCAGTTGCTGGTAGGTATCCTGCCATGCGCGGCGCTCGAAGAGAGAGGACATCCACAGGGCGACCAGCGAGGCCACCAGGAGATGCTCCTCGGAATATTCAGGCCCGCCAAAGCGGACAAAGATAACCGCGCCGTTCAGGCGCGCATCAGCACGCAAGGGAAGTCCCAGCAGATGCGAAAGTTCGAGACGATCTGTATTGGCCTTGATCTTGTGCGAGGGAATCTGGATGACAGCCCGGTTTTCGGCAATGACCTGTGCGGCGATCCGGTCTCCCCAGGCCGCGTCCGCCTCAGCGTTCTTGCCGCGTCCCAGTGCCCGGGCATAGGCAACTTCCAGCGCGCCGGTGTGGGGATCGGTTATATAGATGGCAAGGTTGTCGAACACGATGAATGGACGCAACTCTGTTGCCAGAGTTTCCAGCGATGACCTCCAGTCAACCTGTGCGGAGGCTTTTTGGAAAAGATTGAACAGCGAGGTAAGCGCCGTGGTGCCCATTATTTCTCCGCGTTTTCATCTGCGATGGTCAGCAACGGGAATTTGAAAGTGGAACCTTTTCCATCCACAGAGGACACTTCCAGCATCGAGCCGTGCGCCTCCACGATCTGACGTACCAGCGAGAGCCCGATGCCCGTCCCGCCGTACTTGCGCGTGGATGAACCGTCCAACTGATGGAAAGGCTCGAAGATCTCCTCGATGCGATGAGGCGGGATGCCAATGCCGGTATCCGTCACTGAGACGATGACCAGGTTAGCCGTCTCCCGCCGAACGTTCAGAACGACGCGTCCACCAGAGGGAGTGAACTTGATGGCATTATCCAGTAATTGTCCCAGCGCCCAGGCAATTTTCTGCGGGTCCGCCTCGACGAATGGCCGTTCCTTCTCCAAAACCGCGTGGACGGTCACGCCGCGGTCTTTCCCTTTTTGCTCCACAGATTTGATGCTTAAGTTCGCCAGCCGGGAAATGTCCACGGCCTCCAGTTTCAGGCTCAATTCCCCGCGCGAGGCCAGAGAGAACATGATCAGGTCGTCGATCAAACCCTCCAGCCGCGCCGTGGAATTCTGGCTGACTTGCAGGGCATGTTTCTGCTCACTCGTGATCGCCCCAAGCGACTCGCTTACCAAAAGTTCGATGTACCCTTTCACATGAGTAAGCGGTGTGCGTAACTCATGCGAAATATTCGAGATGAAATTGGCCTTCATCTGGCTGAGTTCCGAGAGCCGCTCCAACGCGCTCTGCAATTCCGCCGTCCGTTGCTGGACGCGTTGTTCCAGGTTGCGGTTGGCAGACTGCAACGCATTACGCAACTGAATGATCTGCTCGGTCACCACTTGATCGAGAGCGGACTGCTTCAACAATTTCAAATCAATTAAAGCCTGACCGAGCAGGCAAGCCTTGCCTTGTAATAATTGCTCCTGCTGATACGACAGCGCCTTCTGCAGATCATCATCGCTGATCATGTTTTTTTGAACAAGAAAATCGCCGAGCCGAGGCACCAGCATTTCGGGACTCAAACGTACGGGCTGTGTGTTCATTCGGACCTCCAAACCCATTCCCCGCCCACCATCGTTGCAGACGATTGCATCGCGAGCAATTCCTCCGACGGGCAGGTGAACGGGTCTTTTTCCAGGACGATAAGATCGGCGAGGCAACCTGACGCCAATCGGCCCAGACGGGATTCCATGCCCGCCGCGTAGGCCGCTCCTATTGTATATGCTTCGACAGCCTCGCGCATGGTCAGTTTTTCTTCGGGAACCCAGCCTTCGGACGCGGGTGAGCCATCCGCGCGACAACGCGTGGACGCGGCATACAGACCAAGGAACGGGTTCGGTGATTCTACCGGCGCATCCGACCCGAAAGCGAGACGAGCGCCATGAGAAAGCTGAGTCCGCCAGGCGTACGCGAGACGCGAACGCTCGCCCCAGTAGCGATCCGCCATGTACATGTCCGACGTGGCGTGGATGGGTTGCATCGAGGCGATTACATTGAGCGCAGATAATCTAGCCGCGTCATCGGGATGCAACACCTGCACGTGCTCGATGCGATGCCGCAGAGGAGAAAGTCCGTGTTCGCGTTCGTAGCCGCGCAACTGCTCATACGCGTTCAACACTTCGTGGTTGGCGCGGTCGCCGATGGCGTGGACGGTCAT
>JAYRVQ010000318.1:0-2126 GCA_041918465.1 Anaerolineales bacterium | reverse complement strand
TTCCTATCTCCTATCGGGTATTTTGGCCCTCCTGCTTGGATTGGGTCCTGCCTACGCCGCGAACTTTATCCTGCACCTTAAACTCGAACCGTGGAACGGACGCTTCGCGCTGGCCGCCCTGCCCGGCGCGGCGATGATTCTTTCCCTCGTTTTTGAATCCATCTTCACGTCCGCACAGACGCGGCGAGTCATGTTCGCCATCCTCATCGGTCTGCTCATCGGCTATCACAACCGAGTCGCCTTCGATTTCAAGGCGGCATGGGAAAAGCAGGTCAACCTTTACCAGCAGTTGACGTGGCGCGCACCCTCCATTGAACCTGGCACGGCCATCATCACCGACCAGGAAATCCTGAGTTACATGGGCGATTACCCGACCAGTTTCGCACTGAACATGATCTATGATGCCAAGTCCCTGCGCCCCAGCTCGTACTGGTTCTTCGCCATGTCCGAAAATCTCGGCACGGATGCAGACTCGCTGGCAAACGGTGTGGAACTCAAAGCGAGGAAATATGCGTCCACGTTTGTGGGCGACAGCCGCGACAGTCTCATCATCGTCTTCGAGCCAGAGAAAAATCAATGCCTGTGGATTCTCCGTCCCGAGGACGCGGCCTATCGCGTCATGCCTGAGCAAATCAAGATAGCCGCGCAAGTCTCGAATTTGAGCCGCATCCACGATCAGCCGCAAACGGATTTCGTGCTGTTCAAAACCATCGTCCCTGAAGAACGCGGCTCGTGGTGTTTCCATTATCAGAGCGCGGATTTAGCGCGGCAGATGGGTGACTGGAAGCAAGTCATCTTCTTCTGGAATTTGGCGAAGCAAGGCGGATACTCCCCTGGTCACGGCTTTGAATATATCCCCTTCATCCAAGCCTACGCGCACGAGGGAGATTGGGCAACAGCCTTCGCGCTCACCAAACAGTCCAACCGCGTCAGCGCAAACATGAAAACGATTCTGTGTCCCGTGTGGGAGGGGTTGAATACGGAAATTCCCCAATCGGCGGAAAGAGATTCAGCTTTCAGTGAGGCAATGGAACTTTTAGGCTGTCAGTAATTGGACGCGGAAAACGCGGATGTACGCGGATGAACACAGATGGTTTTATTTCCGCGTTTCACTTGCGCCTGGCGCAAGTGCAGGTGTCCGCGCTCGTTCGCGTCCCATTGAATTACCCTCTCACCATCTCCAAGACTTCCAGTAACCTCGGCATCCAATTTTCGTTCTTCGTAAAATTGACCCAATAGACATTCTTCCCGCCGCGCACATCGGACGTGAGATCGGGCAGACGCTTCACATCCGTCCCTTCGGTGGGCGCGGGGAAACGCAGGGCGACCTGTCCCGCCTCCCAACTGACGGACGCGAGTCCCGCCTTCTCGGCGCGGAGTTTGACGCGCATCTGGTAGAGTAAAGATTCCACCATTTCGGGCAACGCGCCGAATCGGTCGCGGAATTCGGACGCGAGCGCTTCAATCTCCGTTTCGTCGCGCAAGTCCGCGATGCGACGATACAAACGCAGGCGTAGATTCTGGTCGGGGATGTAGTCCGCGGGGACGCCGATGGCGAGGGGCAGGTCTACGTTGACGGGCATGGCTAAAGGCAGGTTGAACGTTGAAGGTTGAAGGTTTAAGATTGTCTTCTCTTGGGGCGAACTTTCAACTTTCAACCTTGAACTTTCAACCCTAATGTGCCTCACCGCGTCCGCGAGCAACCGCGTATAAAGGTGAAAGCCCACGTCTTGGATGAATCCATGCTGACGCGTGCCGAGCAGTTCGCCCGCGCCGCGGATTTCGAGATCGCGCATCGCGATGGAATAGCCCGCGCCAAGTTGGGTATTCTCGGCGATCACTTCGAGCCGCGCCTGACCGTCCACGGTGGGATTAATTTTGTTGTGACGGAAGAAGTACGCGTAAGCGCGCATCGCCCCGCGCCCGACGCGGCCGCGCAGTTGGTAGAGTTGTGCCAGGCCAAAGGTGTCGGCGCGGTCAACGATGAGCGTGTTCGCGTTCGGGATATCGAGACCCGATTCGATGATCGTCGTCGAAAGCAGGATGTCAATCTCACCCGAAGTGAAGCGGTGCATCACCGCCGAGAGTTCGCCCTCGGGCATCTGGCCGTGACCGACATCCACGCG
>JAYRVQ010000317.1:0-5984 GCA_041918465.1 Anaerolineales bacterium | reverse complement strand
TTTAGTGCACTTCCAAAAAACAACGCAACGTCCTGGTTGGCGTAATAGTGGTCATTATACCCGCAGAATTCCAAGCCGGCCTTTTGAGCCAGGCGAATGCCGGGCTGGTTTTTGGCCTGCACTTCAAAGATGAGCATGCGACTGCCGCGTTCGCGAGCCCAATCCTGCGCAGACTTGAGCAAAAGCGAGCCGATGCCGTGCCTCCGCTGGTCTGGGGAAACTGCAAGGTCGGTCACCCAGGCAACGGTTGCGGCGCTCTGTTCGACCACGCAGACGTAGCCGATCACATTGGGGTTCGCGGCCACCAAAACCTCATCCTTAAATTGCCACTCGTCTGCCAGGGCAAAAGGATTGCGTGGATAGGCCACCGAGACCGGGCGCGGCAGGCGGACCTCGCGCAGGTTCGCCGTAACCTGGGCATTTTCGCGGCGGAGGTCCAACTGCCAGACGTAATCACTTGTGACCGAATGATCCATTCCCATCATGCGGGACAGATCGGTGGCAACGGCGGGACGGATTTCGATGGGCATGTATGCTATTGTCCTTTGATGCGAATGGTGATGATACAGGTGCCGATGATCTGCGTGGAATTGTCCAGTACAACCACACGGAGCAGGTAATCGCCGGGGGTCAGCACGGTGGTATTCAAAATACCCAGATCTTCATTTTTCTTTACTTCGCTCTGCGCGGAAATCGTGTTCCAATTATCCGTCCCTCTCACGGCCACTTCATATTTATAAAAGCCAAAGTTCGGAAGGGAAACAGTCCCGACCAGTGTGACTGTGCCGCTGATCTCGTCCCCCGGCCTGGGGGATGTGATCTCCAGTTGACCCGGCACACATCCCTGCGAGCCCGCGACCGGCGCGGCAGGCGTCTCTGCGAGCATGGCAGTCTGGTTGGGGGGAAGAGCACCGGAGGGCGTGGATAACAGGTCAAGTGTGGGAGTTGCAACCAGCATATTGGCTGGCAAGGTCGGGACAATAAAAGTGGCGATCGCAAAAACACCGCACATCAGCGCCAGAATCAAAGCCATGAACGCCACAGCCTGTGCCAGCCTGCGCATGGTGATCTCGCGTTCCAACGCAAAATAGGACTCGCGCCACTCTTTCCAGGTCTTCAACAGCAAACGCAGGGAGTAGATTCCCGCCAATGCCAGCAAGAGATACAAAAAGACTTGATACGTACCAATGGATCGAAATATTTCCTGCATTTTTTCTCAACACTAAAGCGACCGCAGAACTCCGCGGATAACCTTCTCCATTTTTGGCGTAATAACCTGTCCGGCTTCCATCACTTCAGCGTGAGTGGTGATGGTCGAGCCGTCGAGGTTGGCTTTGTTGCTGATGCCCGAAAAACCAAGCACGCGCTGACCACCGTGACGCGCCACCGTCACTTCGGGGACAGTGGACATCCCCACTGCGTCTGCACCTGCCACGCGCAGGAAGCGCAGGTCGGCAGGAGTCTCAAAGGAGGGGCCGCTCAACCCGGCGTAGACTCCCTCTCTCAGCGTGATGCCCGCCTGTTTAGCGGTATCCCGCGCCAGGTCCGAAAGGACGCGATCATAAGCCTGACTCATGTCGGGGAAACGGGGACCGATCTCGTCCAGGTTTGGACCGATGAGCGGATTCAGTCCCGACATACCAGCCAGGTTGAGATGGTCGGTTATCAGCATCACATCCCCCGGCACAAAATTTGGGTTGATGCCACCGGCGGCATTCGTCACGATCAGAATCTCGATCTTGAGCATCTGCATCACCCGCACCGGCAGGGTGACCTGTGACATGCTGTAGCCTTCGTAATAATGGACGCGTCCCTGCATAACGAAGACTGGCTGGTCTTCGAGTTTGCCAGCCACCAATTGACCGCTATGCCCCATCACTGTGGAAAGTGGCCAATGCGGGAGTTCGCGAAAGGGTATAATCTGAGCGCTTTCCACAGAATCAGCCAGGGCGTTCAGCCCGGAGCCAAGAATCATCCCCACACGCGGAGCATCGGTGAGACGGGCGCGAACAGCCGCCGCCACTTCCTTGATTTGATCCAAAGTCACATTTTCAGACATTGTGCTTCCTGACGAAAGATTTTAGAACCAGACCGTTGGAAAGTGATTGCCCCGCCAGCAACCCTCCCAAGCGGAAAAAATTATATCAGAGATTCCAAACGGCACAGCCAAGTATACTGACATGCGAAATTATTCGAAACCGACGCGCAAGAGTAGCCAGCTAATCTAATTTATGCTATCCTCCAGCCACGATGAATCGTCGAGTCACTGATCCGCTCATCACATTGATCGCAAGCATCCTGCTGGTGACGGGCCAAAGTTTTCTACTCGTCCCGGGCCATCAGGGGGAGATCCTCGCGAGCCTCTCCAAACCCGCCATTGTCATCATCGGCTTTCTATTCCATTTTGCCAGCATCGCCGCCCTGTCGCAGGTGGTCATCCCATCCAGCACAGCAAAGGCCTGGCTGGTTTATGCGTTATTGATAGTCTCACTGTCCGGTTTAATTTTTTTGTTTGCAAGAGATGGGCGGATCGCTGAAGTGCTCCTGTTCGCCGGCTTGATCCTTTCGATCGCCTATTCCTTTTACAGGGATGAACACCGCCAGCCAGTCGAATCGGACACGTTGACCGTTTTCGCTTCTCTCCTGAACCTTGCAACTGGTCTCGGACTTTTGGTCTGGTACTCCCCCGATCCGTCCGCGGCTTACCGGGTTTTGATTCCGTATCGAGTATGGCTGAGCATCATTTTCCTAATCTCAGCGATGATAGGCGGTTACGCTCTATTCAAACTAAAAACTTCGTTGAAGCGCGTTCTCGCGAAACTTTTAGCGGTTCCATGGCTGGTCTGGAGTTTAATCTTCACGTTGACAAGAAACATGTCGGGAATCCTATCCGCCATTCCACTCGCCTTGACCCTCCTGACCGCCGACTTTATCCCCTGGGAGAAACTGAAACTTCCTCCAAACGACATTTTAGGGAAGCGCTTCATCTTCCTGACAGCGATCCTGCAAACAGCCTTCCTCGGCGCGGTAACTTTTCTACTCGACAGCGCAGAGATCACAGATGTCTCCAGTGTCAGTGGATGGGGACTGCTCCACCTGAGCAACCGCGAGCTGGCCTTCCTTCTGATCCTGGGGACCGAAAGCCTGCTGATATACAGCCTGGTTTCCCTTGTGACGATCATCAACGGATTGACTTTCAGGTTATCAGGAGAACACGCCCGCGTACCAAAACTGGAAGGGGAATCGGAAGAAATTGCACGTTGGAACAAAAGAATAGAACGCCTGATCAGCCCGTTCACATCCTCGTTGCCCGATACACAAACGCGAATCGAATTACAAGCCCAGCAGATCCACACGCTGAACGAACAATTGACCGGGGAGAAACGCCGCACATCCCAGCTAACTTTACTTTCAGAACTCAGCCAGCAACTGGAAAACCAACTGGATGCGCCTGTGGCTTCACAGTTGGCAGTAAATACATTACAGCGTTCCCTCAACTGCACATTGGCTGTGCTCTACGTCCATGAGCCAGAGCGGCACGAACTGGTGGCCCTGGCCGCCGCAGGAACACGCGCCAGCATACTCCCACCGGGATACCGACAGAGCGTAAATATCGGCATTCTCGGGCGGACGGTGCGCCTGCGCAAAACACAGGTCATTCATGATGCGCGCCTGGAATCGGATTTCCTGCAACTAAATGAGGAGAAAACACTTTCCACAGTTGCAGTGCCTTTGATCGACCACGGTCACTTGAAAGCCGTCCTGGAGATCAGCGATGACCAGTTGAACGCGTTCAGCAGTTCCGATGTTCAGATCACCGAGGCGGTCGCGGCTGAACTTCTACGCGCCTGGGAGCGCTCGGAATACCACCAGCGTCTGACAGAATTGATCCAGGCCGGCATCTCGCTGACCACCCAGCCCGATCCGCAAGCGGCAGTTCAGGAAGTGGCGACCATTGCGCGGCAGACCCTGCGCGCAAGATTTACCTTCGTTACACTCCTCGACCAGGAAGGAAATTTCACCCGCACTGCATCGGCTGGTCACGCGCCGCGGCTGTTGAAATCCCTCCGACAAAACCCCAACGAAGAACCGCTGATGCAGGCGGCGCTCAACTCGTCACATTCGTTCCGCGTGCGCGACATCCGCAAATACAAGGGCGCCTCGCACATCGACATAGATTTCTCCACCCTGCGGAGCATGATCGCCATCCCGATCCGTATGCACCGCTTGAGCGTGGGAGCCATGCTGGCATTTGGCAAGCAGGGCGAAGTCTTCTTCACCGAAAATGACGAGTCGCTGGCCAGCCTGTTATCGTCACAAGCGGCGGCGGCCATCGAAAGCGCGTGGCTGTCGCACGAATTGCGGAGCAATCTCGCCAGCGCCACCCAGTTATATCAATTAAGTTTCCACGTCATACAATCCCAGGAACTGACGGAGGCGGCGCGCTACATCGCCGAAGCCGCGCAGAAGGTCTGCACCGCAAATTCCACCGGCATTATCCTGCTCACGCCCGATAAAAAAGTGGAGGCCGAGGTGCAACTGGACTCCAATGGATTACACGTTTCACCTGCACACCCCATGGAATTTGTCAACCGCGCCATGGACAGTGGACAGAGCATTTTCATGTCTGAACAGGATGCATCCAGCATATGTTTCCCGCTTAAGACTCCCATGCGGACTTATGGCGCGCTCTGGCTGATCCTCCCAAGCCGTAACAGTTCGCGTTACGCCACCAACCTGCAGACCATGGCCAACCAGGCGGCAGTGGCGCTGGAACGCTCCATCCTGCTGGCAGAATCGCGTCAACAGGCCCGCGAATTGGAAGCCGCCTACCGCGAATTGGAAACCACATACGATCATACGCTGGCCGCCCTCATGTCTGCATTGGATGCGCGCGACCGCGAAACCGAAGGCCACAGCCTGCGCGTGGCGCACATCGCACGCATGCTTGGCAAAGAACTCAAACTGACCCCCACGCAACTCAAGGCGCTGGAACGCGGTTCCCTGCTCCACGATATTGGAAAGATCGGCATCAGCGACACGATCCTGCACAAGCCCGGTCCGCTCGACCCCGCCGAATGGAAGATCATGCGCCTGCACCCGGACATCGGTGCGCGCATCGTGGAGGGCATCCCATTCCTGCAAGACACACTGGCCGTTGTCCGCTATCACCAGGAACGCTGGGATGGAAGCGGTTATCCCATCGGCTTGAGCGGCAAAGACATCCCATACCTGGCGCGCATCTTCGCCGCGGCAGACGCGTTCGACGCGCTGACCAGCGACCGTCCCTACCGGACGCGCATCAAGCAGGAGGAAGCCCTCCAGTATCTGCGCGAACAGGCCAGCGTCCTGTTTGACCCGCAAATCATCCAAACCCTGGAAAAAATAGCATCCGAAGGTTCGTTGGAAGAAATCGCCGCGGAATAACCCAAATTACATAATGGACTGCAAGACTTCTGCAAACGCTGTGGCGGCTTGCTCCACACCCGCGTCGGTGATCTCGTAATGCGTCACGAGGCGGAATTGACGCACACCGACGACGCCCACCAACACGCCGCGCGCCTTTAATTTTTCTGCGACTTCCTTCGCAGACAACGGGACGGAATCTGCCAGCGACAGGAAAATCATATTGGTGGCGGGCCCGCCATTATTGATGACCAAACCTCGCATCTTTCCGAGACATTCGGCCAGATTCCGCGCCCGCGCGTGATCCTCGCTGAGGCGTTCCACCATCGTCTCCAAAGAGACAATGCCCGCCGCGGCCAGAATCCCCGCCTGACGCATGCCGCCGCCCAACACCTTGCGTTGACGATGGACGCGTTGGATGAATTCGCGCGTCCCGCAGATGAGGGAACCGACAGGCGCGGCGAGCGCTTTGCTGAGACAGAAGGTGAGCGAATCAACGTGTTGGGTGAAGGCTTTCACATCCACGTTTTGGGCGACGGAGGCGTTGAAGATGCGCGCGCCGTCGAGGTGGAGTTTGA
>JAYRVQ010000316.1:0-3243 GCA_041918465.1 Anaerolineales bacterium | reverse complement strand
GGCTGGGACGATCTCCCCGACAATATTTTGCAAGCGCTTGGCAAAGAGACTATCAAATTGGAGCGCGAGTTCAACCGCCGCGCGGGATTTACCAAGGAAGATGATCGCATTCCAAAGTGGATGATGGAAGAAGCCATTCCCGAAAATGGCTCCATCTTCGATGTCCCCGCTGAGCAGTTGGATGGGATTTTTGATGGGATTTAAATCGAGAACTCCGAGATTCCCAAAATTTCGGAGTTCTGGATCTGGAAAATTCCTGGAGGGTTCATGAAATCATGGTTTCGAATTCCATTGGCAATAATTGCTGGGGTGTTCCTTTTGGCTTCTTGTTCCATGCCTTATTATCCGCCCACTCCTCAGTCAGAAACGAGTGAAGAGCCATCTACGTTGGGGACACCGAATCCCATGGAAATGATTGAATTGTATGCCACAGGAACGGCCATTGCAAAGACCGAAATGGCAAACCTTGCAAATGCTCCGACCGCGCAAACAGCCGCGGCATTTGCATTAACCCGTCAGGCACTCTCTTTGGCGCTCGTCATTATCCTGCCCGATGGCTCGCGACATGACTATACCTACACTGAGATCGAATCGTATGCCACGCTCACCCTTGACTTATTTGATGCGCCGCGCAAGGCCGTGGATTTGCGCTTCCTGCTTGAAGAAGCCAAATGGTCTCATTTCCCGCTCTTCTCCATCACCATCGCAGGCAAACGCTCGATAACCTTCCATGTGGATCGCCTGCCGCAAGATGCGGCACTTTACCTGGATGATGGAACGGTAAATTTTGTTTCAGGCAAAATCCCCGCCGATGATTGGCCTTACGATGTCGTCTTGATCATCGTCCGTTAAATCGAAATGCCCGCCGAAGCGGACATTCTGTGAGCCACAGATGGGATTTGAACCCATGACCTGCCGATTACGAATCGGCTGCACTGCCATCTGTGCTACTGTGGCGTCGAGCGGCGGAGATTATACAAGATTACAGTTAAACCCGCAAGCAAGTTTCCCCCCTCTCGCCGCGTCTTACTGATGACTGCTCTCTACTCTCTGTTCTCTTCTCTCTAACCGCCCATGAACATCGCCATGCTTTCCTACCACACCTGCCCGCTCGCCACCCTCGGCGGCAAAGACACGGGCGGCATGAACGTCTACGTGCGCGACCTGACGCGTGCCCTTGGTGCGCGTGGCATCCACGTGGATGTTTTCACGCGCTCGCAGGATGAACATGTCCCGCACGTTCTCCACGACCTCGGCTATGGCAACCGCGTTGTTCATGTGCCCGCAGGCCCCGAGTTCCCGATTCCGAAACGGGAATTGGCGGATTACATTCCGAAGTTTGTGGATGGCATCCGTCAGTTCGCGGACGAAAAAAATATCCGATATGATATTATTCATAGCCACTACTGGATGTCTGGCATCGCGGCTGCGTCTCTCTCGGACCTTTGGGCGGGCGCGCCGATCCTGCACATGTTCCACACTTTGGGCGAGATGAAGAACCGCATCGCGCGCAGTGACGAGGAGCGCGAAGGCACGTACCGCATCGAGGGCGAGAAACGCGTCCTGAAACGCGCGGACAGGCTCATCGTCGCGACTGAAGCGGAGAAGGCCCAGTTGCAGTGGCTGTATAAGGGGGACCTTCAAAAGATGGAAGTCATCCCGCCCGGCGTGGATGTCAGTCGCTTTTATCCCATCCCCAAGGATGAGGCGCGGCATTTCATTGGGCTTTCATCGGAACATCGCATGGTCTTGTTTGTCGGTCGCATCGAACCGCTCAAAGGTGTGGACACGCTCATCCGTGCCATGTCCTGCTTGAAATTTCAGAGCGTGGCTCATCCCATTTATTTGGCGATCATTGGCGGCGAACCCGACGCCGACCCCGATCAAATGACAGCCGAGATGGCGCGCCTGCAAAAACTTTGCGACGATTTATGCATTGGGCAGACGGTTGTCTTTCTTGGCAAGCGCGCTCAGGATACGTTGGCGTATTACTACTCGGCGGCGGAGGTACTGGTGATGCCGTCGTTCTACGAATCGTTCGGAATGGTGGCGCTGGAGGCCATGGCCTGCGGCACGCCTGTCATCGCCTCACAGGTGGGCGGACTGGCCTTCCTCGTCCGCGATGGCGAGACGGGCTTCACCGTCCCTGAAGGCGACCCGTCCGCGCTGTGCGATAAGCTGACAATGCTGTTGAGCGACTCTAAACTGCGCGAGCAGATGGGGCATTGTGCCGCAGAATACGCCCAGGATTATGACTGGAACAAGATCGCCGCGCAGATCGCGGATGTGTATGGGGAATTGACCAGGAAAAACTCCATTGAAGCGCCCGGTTCTTGAAATTCATCTTTACAAATCCTTTACTTTTCCTTCTTGTCATCTTTGCCTGTTGCGGCTATCCTCGGGACAAATAATATGTCAAAAGCAAAAATTCTCATCATTGACGATGAACCCAGCATTGTGAAATTAGTTGAAGCATATCTCAAACCCGAGGGCTACGAAGTTCTGACCGCCTCGGATGGGAATGCAGGGCTGAAAGCCGCACGTGCCTTCAAGCCGGACCTGCTCATCCTGGATGTGATGCTCCCCGGCATGGACGGTATCGAACTGCTCTCGCGCCTGCGCCGTGAATCGGAAGTGTATGTCATCATGCTCACCGCGCGGACAGATGAGATGGACAAGATCGTCGGTCTGACCGTCGGCGCGGACGATTATGTCACCAAGCCGTTCAGCCCCCGCGAGTTGACGGCGCGGGTCAAAGCCGCACTGCGGCGCATCCAGACGGGAGCCGCCTCGAGGTCCGATACGACCGTGCTGGCTTTCCGTCACATCCGCATCGACGCAGGCGCGCGTCAGGTCGCAGTGAACGATCAGCCGGTCGAGTTGACCGCCCTCGAGTTTGACCTGCTCCGCGCCCTCGCGGAGAATCGCGGCCGCGTGCTCACCCGCGAACAATTGCTTGAAAATGTCTGGGGCGGCGAATACTTTGGCGAGACGCGCGTGGTGGATGTGCATCTCGGTCACGTCCGCCAGAAGATCGGCGACCAGTTCATCGTCACAGTGCGAGGCGTGGGCTATCGTTTCGAGGATGATCTTTTATGATCGATACCATCCGCCGCCGACTCGCTGTAAAACTTTTCATCGCCTTTTTGGCCGTGATTTTGATCGGCATGATCGTTCTGGTCGTTGCCATCCAGTTCACCGCGCCAACTGCTTTTAGTCGTCACATGAACGGCATGGGGCAAG
>JAYRVQ010000315.1:0-4217 GCA_041918465.1 Anaerolineales bacterium | reverse complement strand
CAAGGACATCATTTCTGTCAAGCAGTTCAACCGCGCGGACCTCGAATACGTCTTCGGCGTGGCGCACGAGATGCGCGGCATGGTTGAGCGCGTCGGCACGTTCGACCTGCTGAAAGGAAAAATTCTCGCCAACCTGTTCTACGAACCATCCACGCGTACCTCGTCGTCATTCACTGCCGCGATGGAACGTCTCGGCGGCTCGGTCATCCCGATCAACGAGGTGAAATACTCGTCCGTGTCGAAGGGCGAGTCGTTGCCCGACACGATCCGCACGCTCGAATGTTACGCGGATGTGATCGTGTTGCGCCATCCCGAAACAGGTTCGGCGGCGATCGCGGCGAAGGCGGCGCGCAAACCCGTCATCAACGCGGGCGACGGGGTTGGCGAACATCCCACGCAGGCTCTGCTCGACACGTTCACCATCATGGAGGAACTCGGCCGCCTCGACAATCTCACCGTCACCATGCTCGGCGATTTGAAATACGGACGCACCGTCCACTCGTTGGCGCGCCTGCTCTCGCAGTTCAGCGGCATCAAACTCAACTACGTCTCGCCCGATATTCTAAAGATGCCGCGCGAAGTGATGGACGAGGTCGCGGAGAAGAAAGTGCCGCAGGCCGAATTCTCCTCGCTCGAAAAAGTCCTCCCCGAAACCGACGTGCTCTACGTCACGCGCGTCCAGAAGGAACGCTTCGAGGACCCCGCCGATTACGAGAAGGTCAAAGGCGCGTACGTGATAGACCCCGACGTAATGAAATCCGCCAAAAAAGAAATGGCCGTCATGCACCCACTGCCGCGCGTGGGCGAGATCTCCCCCGAGTTTGATGATGACCCGCGCGCCGCTTACTTCCGCCAGATGGAATATGGCCTGTATGTGAGAATGGCGTTGCTGGCGATGGTGTTGGGTAAAGCCTAAAAGTTTACAAGTTGAAAGGTTGGCGGGTTTGAACGTTTTAACTTGCCAACCTTCAAACATTCAAACATGGATACGCATGGAACTTGGAACTATTTTCTAAATACCCCCTGCCTCGGATTAAACAGAAAAACAATGGCGAACATTGCGGTGGCGGTCAATACGATGGCTGCGCCGGATGCAATATTGAGATAATAACTGAGATACAGCCCGATGAACGATGACCCCGCGCCGATGACCGCCGACAACAGCATCATCTTCCACAGGCGGCGCGTCAACAGGTAGGCGGTGGCGGCAGGTGTGACCAGCATAGCTACCATTAACGCCACGCCGACGGTCTGCATCGAGACAGCCACTGTCACCGCGATCATCGCCAGCAGGAGGTTGTTGAGCAGGCCGACGGGCATGCGAAGCGTCGCGGCTAAAACGGGATCGAACGAGAGGGTCAGAAATTCCTTGTAGAAGATGATCACCAACAGCAGGACGAGTCCCCCGAAAACGGCGGTCAGGATCAGGTCCCGGTTGGCGACGCCCAACACGTCCCCAAAAAGGAAGTGGGACAAGTCCACCGCATACGAGCGGACCGTGGAGATGACCGCGATACCGAGGGCAAACATCCCCGCGAAGATGATGCCAATGGCCGTGTCCTCCTTGATGCGGGCATTCTTGCTGATGGCGCCGATGCCCAACGAGGCCAGCACCGCCGTCCCCAGCGCCCACCAGAAAAGCGATTCGCGCGTCCCGCCGCTGACGATGTAGCCGAGCGCGACGCCGGGCAAAACGGTATGCGCCAATGCGTCGCCGAAGAAGGCCATCCCGCGCAAGACAACGTAGGTGCCAACCACAGCACAGACAATTCCGACCAAAATACCAGCCATCAATCCCCGAAGCATAAATGGATAAGCGAGAGGTTCCAACAGCCAATTAAGCATGAGTGTGACCTTCCTCGTCATCACAGCATGTGTCATCCATCGCAAGAAAGTCCCCATCTTTGCTGACCATTTTCAATCGCCCGCCATAGGCTTTCAGTAATATTTCCGGTTTTAAAACTTCTGTCGAAGCACCAAATCCCAGCAGGCGGTGATTGAGCAACATCACGCGGTCAAAATGTTTTCCCGCCTGGTCGAGGTCGTGCGTCGCGACCATGACGGTCACGTTTTGTTTTTGGAGCCTGTCCAGTAAATTAAGAATCCCCTCCTGCGCGGGCAGGTCGAGTCCCGTCAACGGCTCATCCATCAACATCAGTTCGGCTTCCTGCGCGAGGGCGCGGGCGATGAACATGCGCTGTTGCTGTCCGCCCGAAAGTTCGCTGATCTGACGCGTCTGCAAGTTGCTCAACTCCACCGTGTTGAGCGCGCTGCGCACAAAATCCCAGTCGCGGCGGCTCGGCCAGCGGAACGCGCCCATCACCGCCGAACGTCCCATCATCACCACATCCGCCACGCTGACGGGAAAATTCCAGTCTACGTGACTGCGCTGTGGCACGTAGCCGATGCAGACATGCGTGATCGGCCGCGACCCAGAAATGGTTACCGTGCCCGAAGTCGGCGCGAGCACGCCCGCCACAACCTTAAAGAGCGTGCTCTTGCCCGCGCCGTTCGGCCCAACCACCGCCACGCGTTCGCCCGCGTGCAGGTGAAAGCTCACATCTTCGAGCGCGGCGCGTCCCTCGTAGCGCACGGTTAAACCATGCACGTCGAGAATCGGTTGATTGGTCTGATGATGAGAATGTGGGTACATTACTTGAGCGCTTCCACGATCGCGTTAACGTTATAACGCATAAACGCCAGGTAGGACTCCGCATCGCCGCCCGCCTCACTGAGCGAATCGGTGAACAGGAACACGAGTCGGACTCCCGTGTCGTCGGCGACGCGGCGGCTCAGATCGGGACTGACAGTTGATCCCACGAAAACGGCCTTCACCCCGCTGGAGCGAATCGCGTCTTCCAAAGCGGCCAGTTCCTGCGCAGAGGGAGACGATCCCGTGCTGACAGAGGGAATGACCGCGCCAACTTGTTCAAATCCATAGCGTACCGCAAAATAGCCAAAGGTGGCGTGCTCTGTGACGATCTTGCGATTCGCCTCGGGAATCTGCGCGACCTGTTCGATGATCCACACGTCGAGAGACTTCAACTCGATGATATATTTTTCCGCGTTCGACGCGTACTCGTCAGCGTGGGACGGGTCAGCATTGGCAAACGCGTCCGCGATATTGTTTGCCCATACGATGACATTGTTCGGGTCCTGCCAGACGTGCGGGTCGCGTCCATGTTCTTCCTCGCCCTCATGTTTCTCCTCAAAGGGCAGTGCATCGATGCCATCCGAGGCAATGATGACATTTTTTGCGTTTCCGAGCAATGCGGACAATGTCTCTTCAAGGCCAAAGCCATTGACGATCACAAGTTCCGCATCAGTAAGGGCGGCCACATCCTGCGGACGCGGCTCGAAGGCGTGCGGGTCTGAGCCGATGGGCAGGAGTACCTTAACGGAAACCCTGTCCCCGCCGATTTGACGGGCAACGTCTCCGAGGATGGAGGTTGTCGTCACAACGGCGAGCAGGCCATCCGTCGGGGATGAAGCAGGCGCGGAGCAGGCCGTCAGCGCGACCAGGGTTAAAGTCAAAAAAAGTTTACGGAACATTTGCCAGTATTTACCAGTTGGTCGTCATTGCGAGCGGAGCGAAGCAATCCCCGATTTCGAGGAGACTGCTTCGACACTGTCCTTCGACTTCACTATGTTCCGCCCAGGACAGTGTCTCGCAGTGACGGAATTAAAGTATATCCAATTCTGCGATGTCATCCGGGGTGACTTCCTTGCGCAGGATGAAGTACGCGCCGGTGAAGTGCTCGTCTGCATTACTGACGAGGAGCGAGCCGCGCTTGGGGATGAAGTTGACCACCTCCCAGCCTTCGAGTCCGACTTCGCTGAGGGCGGGGATGTCTACCGCCTCGCCTTCGGAGGAATCGCCGAGAATCTCGCCGAGCGGCAGGAACAGACTTTTGTAGATGAAAACTTTGCGGTTTTTCTGAACGCGGCCGCGAGCGCCCAACACTTTTTCGGCAAACTTGCGTTTCTCTTCGGCTTCAAGTTCTTCGATCTTGCGTTTTGTGGACGGATCATCGAGAATGTCGCGGGCGTATTCACGCACCTCGCGCGCATCGCTCTGCATCGCACTGCGCAGGAAGTCCAGCCCGGCGCGCTCGCCAAGTTGGGCGAGGCCCTCGGCGGCATCCAGTTGGGTCATCCAATCATCTGAGTCTTCCAACAGTTCGAACAGGGTGTCCACATCACCCATGCGGACGAGT
>JAYRVQ010000314.1:0-1861 GCA_041918465.1 Anaerolineales bacterium | reverse complement strand
TGCTGGGACTTGTTCCTTCTGAAGCCTTTGGTAATTTTGACAAGGGCAGCGAGAGCCTCATTCTTGGACGTCTCGTCTGGTCCCGTCAAAACGGTTTTTTTGTGGATGGAGCCCTGCTCGGCTCAGGCGACGCGCCTCTACCCATCTCTGGCGACTCAGAGATCGAGAATCAATATCAAACCTATCTAACTGACGGACAATTCGAAAATTATGCGCTGTACAAATCCCAGAGCGGGGGGCAGGCTTGGCTCTTCAGTCTGCTGGACGGGATCGGTCCATTTGCATCCACAACCAATCTGCGGCTGTTCCGCGCGCTCACATCCCTGCTCGCCGCGCTGACTTTGTCCGCGCTGATCGTCTGGTTCTATCGGCAATTCGGCTGGGTCACCGCGCTGACCGTCCTATTCACGGGCATGATCTCGCACTGGCTCACGTTGTACGGGCGCAATCTCTTCTATTCGGTCTGGAGTTATTTCCTGCCGATGGCGGTCGCCCTCTTCCTGCTCGACCGTGAATCGCGCGGCAACAAAATGCGTGAGCGGACTTTTTATTTCTCCATCGGCACGCTGTTGTTGTTCAAAGGTTTTTTCAGCGGCTATGATTTTTTACTTCTCCCCATGGGCATGACCGCCACAGCCCTCGTCTTTTATGCGCTCAAAGATAAATGGACCCTGGCGCGTTTTACCCGCCGGCTTTTGCTAACCGGATTGGCTTGCACGATCGGCATTTTTGCCTCGTTTGCCATTCTCGCCGCGCAGGTCGGCTCGGTGACAGGTAACTTCTCGGACGGGCTTATCCACATCGTCAACACGATGGGCCGGCGGACGTTTGGCACCCCGCTTGATCCCGCGCAATCAGATTTCTTTGCCGCCGGTCAGGAATCCAGCCTGCTCCCCGTCATCCAGACAGTGACGCGCAAAGCCGCCATCGTATCGGGCGTGCGCTTCACCCACATCTTCTGGCTATTCGCGGCAGTGACGGTTCTCGCGCTTCTCGTCCTCTGGCTCCGCCGCGGCAAACTGGGAGATACCTCCGCCGCCCGAGCGCTCATCATTACAACCTGGGTTTCCTTTTTGTCGCCACTCGCCTGGCTGGTCATCTTCAAGGCGCATGCCTATTACCACCCATTTACCACTCCCATCATCTGGCACATGCCGACCATGTTCTTCGGCTACGCTTTGATTGGACTGTTCTTCACCCTGCTCTTCCGCCGCGCATAGCGATTAAAAAAACAACCACGGATTTCACGAATTCTCACGGATAATTTCCATCCGTGCAAATCTGTGAAATCCGTGGCAAGATTTTTAATAAGGGGCGGCTACGAAGTCTTCACCTTCATATTCTGCACGCCACCAAACGTCACCGCGCACCACTTGCCCGTCGCGATCTCCACCCACGCGCCTTCGGAATACAGCCGCTTGGCGGTCACCGACTTACCCTTCTTCAGCTTCTCCACAATACTGAAGTTGATGCCCGGGCCGCTCCGCACGTTCAACTCGGCAATGATCACTTCGAACTTCATATCGGGCAGGGCCACCGCGCCCGGCATATCTCCGCTTGACGCGGCCTGTCCCGTCAGATAGGGCAGGGGATCCATGTATCCCTTGTACGATCCGCTCTGGTCCGACTTCCGCAATCCAAAGTGCAGGTGCGGGCCGGTGCTGGCGCCCGTGTTGTTGCTATAGCCGATCACGCTGGCGGCCTCCACGCTTTGTCCCGCTGCCACACTGGCCTGCATCAGGTGGGCGTAATAGGTGTAATAAACGGTTGACCCATCCAGGTGCTTTAGTTTGATGTAATTTCCATAGCCGCCATCTTCAAAGGAAACCTTATCCACTGTTCCTTTGGCCGCGGCCACCAC
>JAYRVQ010000313.1:0-2826 GCA_041918465.1 Anaerolineales bacterium | reverse complement strand
GGACCAACTGTCGCTTCTGCTGACGCCGCGTCCGGTTAGCGGCGAAGGGACGGTTTCCACGCCCCAGCCTCCCCTGCGGATCGGTATCGTCGCGGGACATCTCGGCAACGACTCCGGCGCGGTCTGCACAGACGAGAATGACGAGGTTACGCTCACCGAACAGGAAGTGAACCAGAAGATTGCCCTGCTTGTGCAAAGCGCTCTCACCGCCCGAGGGTTTCAGGTGGACCTTTTGCAGGAATACGATACCCGCCTTGCCGGGTATCGCGCCGCGGCGCTGGTTTCCATCCATAACGATTCGTGCGATTACATCAACGATCAGGCGACAGGCTTCAAAGTGACCGCGGCCATGGATACGCGTGACACCAACCGCGCCAACCGCCTGACTGCCTGCCTGGTGGACCGCTACGCGCGTCTCACCGGGCTGACGTTTCACGCGGGCAGTATCACGGTGGACATGACCGACTACCATTCCTTCTCGGAGATCGATCCAAACACCATCGCCGCCATTATTGAAACAGGTTTCCTCAACCTCGACCGGGACTATTTGATTTCGCATACCAGCCAGGTTGCAGAGGGGATCGTGCAGGGCATCCTGTGTTTTACCAACAACGAAAATATCGAGCCGACGCCTTTCCCCAAATGAGCATCATCTCCCGCCGCCGAATTTTCAGTATTTTGATTCTTTTGGGATTGCTTTTCCTTGTCGCGCTTGTGACTGTGGGATGCGCGTCCGCGCCTCCAGCGGTGGTATCCCTCCTTCAGAATGCGGGACAGCCGGATATCACTCCTGTTCCCCAGTTCATGCTGGCGGATATCGCCAAGCCCACGTATACACCCATACCGACCATCACGCCCTCCCCGATGCCATCCCCAACTTCCATGCCAACGGAAACGCCCGGTATCATCGAAATGTCCATCGTGGAGCCATCCAGTTCATCAGCCTCGGCGCCATCCTATGCGGGGAGCAAATACATCCTCGTGGACATTTCTGAGCAACACATGTACGTTTACGAAAATGAGCAATTGCTCTATAGTTTCGTGGCCTCCACCGGCATGAACAACGCCACGCGTACCGGTGTATTCCACGTGCAGAGCAAATATCCCAATGCCTATGGGGCCACGTGGAATATCTGGATGCCCAACTGGCTGGGTATTTACTGGGCGGGAAGTTTGGAGAACGGCATACATGCCCTGCCCATCTTGCCTAATGGGGGAACACTCTGGGCTGGGTATCTTGGCCGTCCCATTTCTTATGGATGCGTGGTGCTGGACACTTTTGATGCCAGCCTACTCTATAACTGGGCTGAGATCGGCACACCAGTGGAGATTCGGTGGTAAAATTTCGCATAGGATAACCCGGACTAACTTTATACTATGAGCGCCAACCCCACCCAAATCAATTCCCTCATTCAGAAGACCCGCGATGCACTTCGCCGCGGTGACCAGTCCGAGGCGCGCCGTTGGGCCGAACAAGCCATCCGCATCGCTCCGGACCTGGAAGATGCGTGGCTGTTAATGGCGGCCGCCTCTGGTCCGCGCGACAGCCTGCAATATGCCCAACGCGCGCAGGCGATCAATCCGCAGTCTGAGCGGGCGCGCAAGGCCGTGGAGTGGGCGCGCAGTCGTCCCGGGGCGGAAATGCCGTCCACGCGCGCGACAGACCGCAGGTCCGAGCCTGAGGCGGAGGTTGCTACAACCCCAAAGCGGCGGAGTCCGCTTTATCCCATCCTGTTGGTTGGACTGGCCTGTGTTGTGCTGGCGTTCGCGGCCTGGTCGGTCAGCAAGTCTTCGGCGCTGGCGTCCATCGTGAAGACCGTCAACGAACCCGCCGCAACCAGCACACCTGAAACGAATTTCGCGGTGGCCGAATTGGACAAGCCGACGTACACGCCTGAGTGGACGTTCACCCCATCCTTCACGCCGACACCAACATTTACGATTACGCCCAGCATCACTCCCACGCCTGAGTTCACATCCACACCGCTTCCCACAAACACGCCCCTGCCGACCGATACGCCTGGCGTGATGGAAGTTGCCATCATCCCCGATACACCCACGCCGATTTTGCCCACTGCCGCGCCGTATGCCGCGCCGACGCAACAGGCTTACATTCCGCCGAGCAGTAGTGGCGGCGGTGGAGCCCATTGGATCGATATTGACCTCACCGGTCAGCGTTTGTATGCCTATGAAGGCGATACGATCGTAAGAACCTTCGTTGTCTCCACTGGCGTTTGGGCTACGCCCACCGTAACCGGCAAATACAAGATCTATGCCCGCTATCTTTATGCCGATATGCACGGCCCCGGTTACTTCCTGCCGGATGTGCCTTACACAATGTATTTTCACAAGAGTTATGGCATCCACGGCACGTACTGGCATAACAATTTCGGCACGCCCATGAGCCACGGCTGTGTCAATATGAGCATCCCAGATGCCGAATGGCTTTATTACTGGTCCACCTTTGGGACGGTGGTGGACGTCCACTATTAGGCCGATGAATACTTCGCACGGCGGACTCTCGCGCCGCGACTTCCTCAAATTGAGCGGACTTGGCCTGCTGGGACTCACGTTCCCGGGCCGTCCGCTCTCGTTCTTTTCGGACCTCGGGCCTGCCTCCGCGCCTGAGCCTGCTCTTCAGGGACGGATCACCTCGGGTGTGTTGTGGGCGTACGATATCCCGTCTGACAAAGGTGAGCGCGTAAAACTATACTGGCGCGACCTGATCGTCAACATTGACAGCACAGCCATTGACGAGGATGCCAGCGCCTACAATCGCATCTGGTACAAACTGGAGGATGGTAGTTACTTATATTCGGGCTTGGT
>JAYRVQ010000312.1:0-3616 GCA_041918465.1 Anaerolineales bacterium | reverse complement strand
GGGGCGCTTCATTTGGGCCAACTGGCCTGCTTCGATGAACTTCACCATCGAACTGATGAGTTCGCAGTCGGAAGAATTTACCGATGTGGAAAACGACTTGAATGCCGCCGAACGGAAGTTGATCCAGCAGGTTTCGCCGTGCTTCAACACGTCCCTGAACAGCCAGCCAACGTCCCTGCCCGCTTCATACCTGCCAGCGAATGCGAAGAGACCTGCCTTTATCCGTAGTTTGAATCGATTGATCCGCGAAGCTGAGCGCGCCGTCAAAGCCGAGGAGACGAAGACATGGATGCAGGAAATGGAATAGAAGGTGGAAGCCGTTGAAGGATGCGTTGATTTTTAGGGCTATAATCTACTTGGTCGCTGAAAGAGAGGTCTCATGAAAAACCTCCTTCCAAAACTCAAAACACCCGCACTCATCAGTTTTCTCCTCGTGTTGCCTTTCACGCTTCTTGAATGGGGTCAACAGGCGGGATTTCCGTGCGGACTGGATGGCGTGATGAAATTCCAGACCTGATGTACCGTAACCCAAAGGAGAAAATCCATGGACAGAGAAATTCATTATTACGGCATTGGCTTCCTTGCTCGCGCGGCGGGATTCACCAAACAACACGCGCTGACCATTGCCTATGCCTCCCAATACGTGGACAACTCCACGGAGGGCGCGCCCATCCGTGTGGGGAACATATTCTTCGATCCGGTGAGAAGCGCACACTACGGGCTAAAGGTTTTTGATTGGGCGATCCAGAAGAAGGTTTACATCCCGTTCCACTTCATCCCCGCCCATCCATTTGATCCGTCATCGGAAACCTATTCCTTCGTCACCGAGCGGAATTCCCAGTTCGCCAATATGATTTTCAGGGAAGCCTGCCGAAAAACAGCAGATGAGACTCTCCGTCTCGTCCGCATCGGAATCTCCCTGCACACCCTGGCGGATTCGTGGGCGCATCAGGGATTCTCAGGGAGGGAGGATGCCATCAACGATGTGGAATCGATCCAACTCTTCCGGGACGGTTCGTGGAAGCACCTGTTCTTTGAGAACATCTATCTGGATATATTGCCGCAGGTCGGACACGCCCAGGCCGGGTATTATCCCGATCACCCCTCCCTCCGCTGGAAGTACACCCGCGCGGCCACAGACAAGAGAAAGGAAGTGGAACGGAACAATCTCGAAGAGTTTCTCCACGCCGTCGAAACAATCCACCGACTGCTGACTGCGGTCAAAAAATCTGAAGCCGCTCCCGCCCTCGCGTGGAAGGATATCAAATCGCAGATTCAAACTCTGCTGTCTGACCCTGAACCGAATCTCAAGAAGCGCTGTGAAAAATGGCGAGACTTGTATCAGGCGTCCTTCGGAGACGCAAGCGGTTATCAATATGACAAGTACGCATGGCGCGACGAGGCCTTGAAACCCAAAAAGAGAGGCGATATCGAATGGGACAATTTCAGGCAGTCTGAATTTGAGCGATTGTCATTTTCCATGACCCCCGGATTCTATGAGACGCCCTGGGTGAAATTCCACCAGGCGGCTTTGCGACAGCGAAACTTCGTTCTGGAGCACCTGCTGTAAAAACACAACCCATAAACGAAGAGACTGGCATTTCTGCCAGTCTCTTTTTATTCATGCCTTTACTTTCATGGGCTGATATTTCTTCAGCACTTCCCAGCCCGCCAGTTTGCGATTGGCCTCGTCATACAGCCGCCACTTCAAAGACTTGAAACTGGAGAGCAACGTCAACGGTTTAACGTGGAAGACGGAATTCTCTTTGTAGGCCTTTGGAAGATTGTAATTGGGGATCTTCGCGCTCAAGTGATGAATGTGGTGATAGCCGATATTCCCACTGAACCAGTTTAAGACCGCAGGCAATTTATAGAACGAACTGCCGTTCATACTGGCCTTGAAATAATCCCACTGCTGATGGCGGTCCCAATACACGCCCTCAAAGTTGTGCTGGACATAGAACAGCCAGATACCCGTCGAAGCGCCGAAGAACATCACCAGCACCTGCACGATCAGGTATTCCTTCCAGCCGAAGAGCAGGGACATGACCGTGATCATCACCGCCAGCGAGAGATTTGTCCACCAGACGGAGGCCTGATCGCGTTTATTTTTCGAAGCCGGGACTCTCTGTGAGAAGAGGAAGACAATCAACGACCCGAAGATGAACATGGCAATCGGGTTACGCATCACACGGTAGCCAAAGCGTTTCCACCACGGGGAGGACAGGTACTCCTCCACCGTCATCGTGTACACGTCACCGGTGCCGCGGCGGTCGAGATCGCCTGCGGTTGCGTGGTGAATGGCATGATCGTGCGACCAGCGATAATATGGCGTGTACACCAGCAACCCGGTCACGCGTCCCAGCCACATGTTTGCCTTCTGCGATTTGAAGAACGAGCCATGCCCGCAATCGTGGAAAATGATAAACGTCCGCACCATGAAACCCGCCGTCAGAATCGTCAGCGGGAACGTCAGCCAGAAGGAAATTTCCAGGCTTCTCATCGAAAGGTAGAACAACACCAAATACGGGACAAGTGTGTTCACCACCTGCCATATGCTTTTTCGCAGGTCAGATTGGGCATATTGCGCCACAATCGCCTTCCATTGGATTTTTTCAGTGTTCATTGCGGCCTCCAGATTGATTCTACAACAAAACCAGCGCAGGAATCAACTATAATTCGGCATCCCGAACCAGGAGATTTACAAATGGCGAGCAAATTTAATTGTCCCAATTGCGGCGGCGCGAACGAATATGCGGGCGAAGGCGATACCGTTCACTGTCAATTTTGCGGGAGCGACGTGCGTCCGCCCGAGGAGATGGTCAACCAGGCCAGGGTGGTGCGCGTCAGCTCGAAAGCAAAAGTCTGGATCGTCATCTTTATCATCGTTGTCTTCGTGCTCCCCACCTGCATCGGTTTTGGCGGCACGCTGATCGGCATTGCGGCATCCATCATCGGCACACTCGTCGGAATCTTCGCGTCATTTTTTGGCGGATAAAAAACCATCCAGTTCGTCCAGCGAAATATCAGCCAGCGACTTCACGGTCAGGTTCGCGCCGTCCACACCGAGGCGGATCGTCAGCGGGTTGGGGACGGCCACCACGAAGATGCCCGCGGACTTGGCGGCGCGCACTCCGTTGGGCGAATCCTCGAAGACGACCGCCGCCTCTTTCGGGACTTTGAGCTGGTCCACCGCCAACAGGAACAGGTCTGGGTTCGGCTTGGTCCTGCCCGGCGCGACATCGTCCGAGCAGATGACGCGGTCGAAACGGTCCGCAAGCCCAAGTCGGGAAAGATGCGAGTCCACCCAGGCGTGGGACGAACTCGAAGCGACGGCGAGTCGCAGTCCACGCGTCCGCCCATCGTCCAGCAAATCCATCACCCCCGGCAGGACGGGACTCGCGTGAATGCGGATGTCTGACTCGCGGCGGTAGCGGGCGCGCAGGGGCGCGGCGTCCAGCCCGGTGAGTCCGGCAAGATGCGTGGATGCGTCGAAAGTGGAGATGCCGTAGCCGCCGATGGTTTTGGCCCATTCGTCCACGGGCAATTCGTGTCCATGCTCGCGGTAAATATCCTGCCAGACTTCCACTTCGGGCGTTTCGGTGTCGAGGATGAG
>JAYRVQ010000311.1:0-2313 GCA_041918465.1 Anaerolineales bacterium | reverse complement strand
GGGAGGAAGCGCTGGACATCGTCGCCTCGAATATGCTCAAGATCAAGGAAAAGTACGGCGCGGAGGCGATGGTCTTTTCGTCCACGCACAATTTATCGCAGGTGCAGTTCGAGAATCTGTTGTACGCGTTCGGCTCGCCCAATTATGGCACACAGCGTTCGTTGTGCTTCAATGCCATGATCACCGCCTTCTCGTTGACGTATGGCATCGAGGAACCTTCGCGCAAGTACGACAACGTGGAATATATCCTGATGGTGGGACGCAACATGATGGAAGCCATCTCGACCTCCGAGACGGGCGAACTGGCGCACGCAATTGACCGCGGCGCGAAACTGGTTTATCTCGACCCGCGCTACACCAAGACCGCATCGAAAGCGACCGAATGGATTCCCATCCGCCCAGGCACGGATTCTGCCTTTTTGCTGGCGATGATTCAAGTCATCACCAAGAATGAACTCGCCGATTGTGAGTTTGTCAGAAAATATGTGATTGGCTGTGAAGACCTGCCGCGCGTGATGAGCAAGTACACGCCTGAATGGGCGGAGAAAATCACGGGCGTGCCTGCCGCGACCATCGAGCGGGTCGCGCGCGAATACGCGGCCGCGAAGCACAACGCGCTGGCGCACCCTGGCTGGCGCACCTCCAACTTCATCAACTCGTTCCAAACCGAGCGGGCGATTGCCACACTGAACGCCATGAGCGGCAACGTGCTCAGGCCAGGCGGCTGTCTCTCCGCGGAAGTGGCGGCGGAAGGCGCGGGGTTGGGCGCACCGCCCCAGCCTCCGTATCCGCGCGTGTCCGCCCTCCGGTTGGACGGGACGCCGTGGAAGTATCCACTCGTGCCGTTGAAGTTGGGAGTCTTCCAGGAATTGCGCGACGCCATCATCACGGGCGAACCGTATCAGGCGCATGGCTGGTTCATCTCGCGCCAAAATCCGATCCTGTCCCTGCCCGACCGCGCCAAGACTATCGAAGCCTTCGGCAAAATGGACTTCATCGCCACCGTGGACATCATCATGAACGACACGGCCTGGTTCTCAGATGTTGTCCTGCCCGAAGCCTCGTACCTCGAACGCTACGACCCGCTCCTGCCTGTTGGTGACAAGGCCTTCCTGCGCCAACCTGTGGTGGAGCCGCAGGGCGAGGCAAAGTCCGCGCTGTGGATCTACAAGCAGTTGGGCGAGCGCCTCGGACTCGGTGATTTCTTCCAGTACGAGGATGAGGAAGATTACATCCGCCAGCAGCTTAAACCTTTGCGAGTCACTCTCGAAGAGGTGAAAGAAAAAGGCTATGCCGAAATGCCAGAAAAAGAAAGCAATGGAGAAATCACTTTCAACACTCCCTCTGGCAAGATCGAAATCTATTCCGAGACGTTGAAAAACGCGGGCTTCTCACCATGGCCGACCTGGGAAGAACCGCCCATGCCAAAAACGGATGAGTTCTACCTGTTGACTGGCAAAGTGGCGCAGCATACCCAGTTTGCCACGCAGAATAACCAGTTGCTTCACAAATATTCCGACGAACCGCGCCTGTGGATGAACGCCCGAACTGCCGCGCAAGACGGATTGGCAGATGGCGATTGGGTGGAGGTCTCCAGCGAGATTGGCAAGGCGAACATTCGCCTGTTGGCGACCGAAGCCATCCGCCCCGATTGCGTTTATTTGACCCCGGGCTACGGACATCTCTCCAAGGGGCTGACAACCGCCTTCGGCGTCGGCGCGAGCGACTCGGCTCTGCACGTTACCTACACCGATCCCATCAGCGGCGGGCAGGCGCTCAGTCAGACGTTCGTCACGGTGAAAAAGATTGCCGGTGCGCCAAACGAAGAGATGCGCAAACCGCTTTATTTGGGAGAGTAGAAAATGTCTAAATATGGTTTCTTAATTGACGCTTCGCGCTGTATTGATTGCCGCGCCTGCCTGGTGGCGTGCAGTGTCGAGAACAATGTCTCGATGAAGAGTACGCGCATCTGGATCAAAGACAGCGGCGTGACTGGCGAATTTCCCGACTTGAAACACTATACCGCGCCCTTCCATTGTATGCACTGCACCGACCCATCCTGCGTATCCGCCTGCACGGTGGGCGCCCTGAAAAAAAATGAGGATGGCATCATCACGTATGACGATGAGGCCTGTATCGGCTGCCGCTATTGCATGTATGCCTGTCCTTTTGAAGTTCCCCATTTCCAATGGGATCAGCGGTTTGCCCTGATCACAAAATGTGACTTTTGTGTGACGCGCCTGGGAGAAGGGCAAACGGAACCTGCCTGCGCCGCGACCTGCCCGACCGATGCCATCCAATTTGGAAGCCATC
>JAYRVQ010000310.1:0-3575 GCA_041918465.1 Anaerolineales bacterium | reverse complement strand
GATTTTCAAGGGAAACGAGAAGCACATCTATCCCATCACTTTTCACGGCCGCGTTCAGGCGCTCATCCACCAGAGGGCCTTCGGGTAATCCGCTGACGGAGTTGGTGAGCGATCCCTGGCTGATGCGCTGGAGCGCATTGCGTACACGCAGACGCAGTTCCTGGATGTCAAATGGCTTGGTGATGTAATCATCCGCGCCCAATTCGAGGCCTTGCAATTTATCGGCGCGTTCGCGCTTCTCGGTCAGGAAGATGATCGGCACGCCCGCGGTGCGACGGTCACTGCGCAGGCGGCGGGCAACCTCGTAGCCGTCAATATCGGGCAGGCGGATATCGAGAATGGCAAGGTCGGGATGATTGACCTGACAGGAGCGCACACCGTCCTCCCCCCAGTTGACGGTCAGCACATCGTAGCCCTGTGCGCGAAAATAAGCCGTGACCATTTCGGCGACATCAATATCATCTTCAACGATGAGGATCTTTTGTTTGACGGTGGCCACAGTTCCCCCGGATTATGACAGAGGTTCTTTTTGGATGACGTACTCACACACAGAATCGCCCGTTGCCATGCAACGCGACTCGTTGACGCGGAATTCATTCCCGCCCGAGACCCACTTCAGGCTTTCCTGCAAAATCCCAGTGGCGATGAAGCAAATCGGTTTATCCTGGCCTGTACGACCGTGACATTCGGAACACTTGTGGATGGTATAAATGTACTCGTTTTCCTTTTCCTCGACTGTACTGTGCTGATCGCTGATCTGCGAGAATATCTTGGCAACCGCAGGAAGTCCGATTCGAAGTTTGGCTCCCAATGGCAAAACTTTAAAAGCCAGATCACCCACCCCGGCCAGCGCGCCGAAATTCCGCAGTCCGTCCGCAAAGAGAGCGCGTCCCACACGCAGGGACAAGCCGCGGCCGCCTCGAGGTCCGTACATGTCTTCGAGCGCCATGTTGACAGCCGCCACCTCTGCAAAATCAAATCCTTTTTCCAGGTTATCGGGCAGGGGATTCTCGATGTAATGGCTCAAGCCTGCAAGGTTAAGAATGGCATTCAATCCGTTGCGTCCCATCACTTCTTCGAGGGCGCGCACCAGGATCAAGCCAAATTTATTAGGATAAGCCAAACCGCTTTTTTGAATCGGGGACATCACAATCTCCACTAGATCAGTTTCGACAGGTCTTCCGTGGCGCGGCGCATGTCCAAAAAGATCAGGCCAAGTTTGGCCTGTTCGCGCGCCAGCGCGGTGAGCACGGCTTCCTGCCCAACCGACATAAGTACAACGTAACCTTTTTCGCCTTTGATATAAACCTGCTCCAGCGAGCCTCGTCCCAGTTCTGATGCAATGCGCTCACCGAGGGAAAGCATGGCCGCCGACATGGCGGAAACGCGATCCTCCTCCACGCCGTGTGGCAACGCCGAGGCAATGCTCAAACCGTCCACACTGACAATGGCAGAGGCCTCAATATCAGGAGAAGACGCCTGCAATTCACGCAGGCGGTCCACCATTTGTTGTGTACGAGACTTGGCCAAGGCAACTCTCCTTGCAGGGTTTCACGCAAACTTGACGCGCAGAAACAGAAAATATATCAAAGTAGGTTGTGCTATTGTAGAGCACGCAAGGAATTGTGTCAAGTTTGGCACGTGAAAACTGGTATAAACCAAACAGAACCGTAAGGCTGACATGCTATAATTCGCCGAATTCTTTCAGAGGTATGTCATGAATTTGAGATTCGTTTATCTAACTTTATGGATCGCGTTGATCGCTTCTCCGTTACCGGTTCGGGCGCAGGAAATATCGAACAAGGAGTCGTTTAGCGGCGGGGTGGTATGCGCGCCGGACGCCTACCTCATCGAGTCGGAGAATTGCCTGCCAATTGGTCCGTCAACTTATTTAACCAGTCTCGCCCGTCTTGGACTCACATTGCCTCCGCGTCCGCTCCCCGCGTATAAACCGGATCCCGGCCTGACATCCCTCCCCTATCGCTACTTCCACATGGCCGATGACCTGCCACCCAAATTCTATTCATCCCTCGCGGACGCCCAAGCTAAATCAGACAACGCGCTAACTTACGCTCCGGGGTTTGTTTACATTTCATACACAGGCCAGGATGAGACCGGACACTTCTTCCTTTCACAATCCGGCCATTGGATTCGGGGGGACGGCAACCGCATCAATGAAATCTCATCCTTTCAGGGACTTCTCTTCCGCGAGACTCCACGCGTCGCCTTCGGCTGGACCTTTGAGCAGATTCCCGTTAAATCAGCCCCGGGCTACGGCGCGGCGGACACCGGCAAGCAACTCCGCCCGTGGACGATCGTCCAGATCTATCACACAGAGATCGTGAAAGACACTGCCTGGAATATGATCGGTCCCGACCAGTGGGTGGAGGGAAGAAAAGTGGCAGTCGTCACGCCAAATACTGTCCCACCGGAGGGTGTGGATTCAAGTCGGTGGATGGAAATCAACCTTGAGGAGCAGACCATCGCGGTTTACGAAAATTACGAACTGGTTTTCGCCACCATGGTCGCCACGGGCTCGGAACCCTTCTGGACCCGGCCGGGTACGTTCCAAATCTTCGAGAAAAAAGAAGCAGAAACGATGCGCAACAATGATCCTACCGACTTCTATTATCTCGAAAACGTGCCCTACACAATGTACTTCGACGGCGCGCGGGCGCTCCACGCGGCTTACTGGCGGACGCGCTTCGGATATCCCCAGTCGCATGGATGCGTGAATCTGTCAGTGGGTGACGCGCGTTGGCTGTATGACTGGGCCGATGTCGGTGATTGGGTATACGTCCACGACCCTTCGGGACAGACTCCCACCGATCCTGCACGCTATCAAAGTGGCGCGTATTGACACCCTTAAGAGCGTATGGTAAACTCCTGCCGCTCTAAAAACTGGTCCCGTGGTGTAGCGGCCAAACATGCGGCCCTGTCAAGGCCGAGATCGCGGGTTCGAATCCCGTCGGGACCGCCAATTGGAACAACCTGGATGCTCCGGGTTGTTTTGATTTAACCCCAACGCAATATGGCAAATCCGGCCAGCACGCGCATGAGTGCAAATAACATCAACGCATATACCAGTCCCAGCGAATCCGCAAAGACGGGACCGACAAAGGAACTTGCCAGAATGGCGGCGTTGAGCGCGATGTTATACCAGGCCAGATGCGCGGGACGGTCGTTGTCAGGAATTCGTTCGAGCAGGTAATTGGCGTACGCGCCGCCTGCCAATCCCCAGGTAAATCCGCCGATGAGCGAGACAAGATAAAAGTGCCACACCTGTTGCGATAGACTGAGGATGATCGGATACATCGCCATGCCGATCATGCCCCAGCCGGTAACGCGCCGGTGTCCGATGCGACCCACCAAACGATGCAAACGCGTCGAGCCAATCAGAACCGTCAGATAAAAAAGCGCGGTGCCGATGCCAATGTGATCATCGTTCAAATGCAGCACGTTGACGTTGTAAAGCGGATAAATGGGGCTGGCAATGTAATGCGCGAGGTGGAAGAAAAGCATGACCACCACCACCTTGCCGAAGGGGCCGCGCAAAATGTCGAGGCGGAGGGAGG